>DUSU01000020.1 GCA_012842425.1 Candidatus Fermentithermobacillaceae bacterium
AGTAGTCCGACCTACCTACAGCTACTTTGGCCGCTTCTACATCTACGATTCGGTTGTGATGCAGATCGCTCAGCGTGTGGCGCTTGAGGTGCCGGGGGTGAAGCGCGTTCTGAAAACCCTCGTGCTTACTGTGAGCGACGGGGCCACCCTCGATGTGGAGCTTGTTCTGGAGCGCGGGGCCAAGGTGTTCCAAGTGATGGCCGCCGTTCAGCGGCGCCTCAAAGACAGAATCGAGTACCTCACAGGGATATACCTGCAAAGGGTAGATGTCACCACCAAGAAGATCGGGCTGGAATAAAGCGCCTGCAGGCAATACAGGGCGCTACGGCTAATAGATCATTGGGGGGACATCATGAAAACCGGCTACGGACTGGAACTAGTCCAAACCCAGCGATTAAGCCTTACGCCCGAGATGAAGCAGGCGCTCACGGTTCTCCAGATGAGCGCCCTTGAGCTTCGCGATCTTATATTGGAAGAGGTCCAGGAGAACCCCCTTATTGAAGTCGAGGAAGAGTATCCGGAGGAAACTCTCGAGAGCGAAGGGGAACGGGACGACGATGAACTCCTTTCGTTTTTCCTCGATTCGCTAGAGCCGCTGCATGACCTTGCAAGAAGCACCGGACATGAGAGCCGCATGTACGAACCTTCTTCATCCGCAGGGATGTCCCTTAGGGACTACCTGATGGCCCAGGCGGGCGTCATGGCCGTGTCAAAGGCCGAAAGAGCCGCCATCCTTGCCATAATCGGGAGCCTGGACGACAATGGCTACCTGAGGGCGGATCTCAGCGAGATCTCTAGGATCTCGCGGCAGACGCTTGACGCGGTTGAGAAAGCTCTCCGCGTCGTGCAGTCTCTGGACCCGGCGGGAGTAGGAGCCCGTGACCTCAGGGAGTGTCTCCTGCTTCAGGCCAGGGCCGCGGGCATGACCGGTCTTGAGATGAGGATTATCGAGTCTCACCTGGAAGACCTGGCCCGGGGCAGGTACCGGAAGATAGCGAGAGAAGAGAACACGACAGTCGAAGCCGTTCTCCTCGCCAAGGGTTCTATTCTCAAGTTGAACCCAAAGCCCGGAGCGGCAGTCTCGCCGGCCCCGGTATCCTTTGTGGTCCCAGAGGTGGTTGTGCGGAAGGCCGGAAACGAACTCCGTGTGGAGTTCAACGATAAGGCCATACCCAGTATCCGCTGGAACAGGTGGTATACGGATCTGGTGAGGGGCAACGACAGAGAAGCCAGGCTGTTTCTCAGGCGCGAATTAAGGAGAGCCCAGAACCTCCTAAGATGCATCGAACAGCGGAAAGCGACTCTCATACGGGTAGTGGAGGCTATCGTAAGCCGTCAGAAATCCTTCTTCCTCAAAGGACCCGGGTCACTTGAGCCGCTTACTCTAAAGGATATTTCTCAGGAAATCGGCATGCACGAGTCCACGGTAAGTCGTGCGGTCTCAAACAAGTATGTGGATACAACATACGGTGTGCTCCCTCTGAAGACTTTTTTCAGTCCGAGACTCAAGACGTCGAAGAGCGCATTGTCCCAAGACTCGGTGAAGTCAAAGATCATTGAGATTGTGAAGACAGAGGACGTGAGAAATCCGTTGGGAGACCGCGAAATATGCCGGGAACTAGAGAAACTCGGCATTAAGGTCGCAAGGCGCACCGTGTCCAAGTATAGGGCCGAACTCGGCATAATGCCGAGGAGCAAGAGAAAATCCGTCTAATACTTGTGTTATCTCACAGTATCTCGCGTTTGTGTTCTCCGTACAGTTTGACTGATTGTGATACGGAGGACTAGAATTATGTTTGTGCGCTAGGCAATTGTGATATCGGCAAACCTTTTTCGCAATTTTGGGGGATTGAGGTGGGATGGTGGTCAAGGCCAAACGTGGTTCAGGCGGTGTGTCGGTTCCGGACAATAAAGAGCTCTCCGGCCGCATGCCAACAGAAGACGCTGGTATTCCAGCCGAGCTCACGCTCTTCTTGTCCCAGCATACCGGAGCGCCGTCAAAGCCTTTGGTAAACGTTGGCGACGATGTGAAGCGTGGGCAGAAGATTGCCGAAGCCCAAGGAGCGGTGAGTGCCTGCCTACATGCGCCAACCTCAGGTAAAGTGAAGGCCATAGAACCCCGGTACCAACCCGTCCTTGGACGTGAGGTTGATGCCATTGTGCTCACGCCCGATGGAGAGAACACCCTCTACGAGGGGATCGCACCCGTCGGGGATGACCTTGAGGCAATCAGCCAGGAAAAGATCCGGGAAGTGGTCAGAGAAGCCGGATTGGTAGGTCTCGGTGGGGCTGCGTTTCCGACCGCGGTCAAACTGACGCCTCCTCCCGGCAAGACAATCGACACTTACCTGCTAAACGGGGTTGAGTGTGAGCCCTACTTGACGGCAGACCAGAAACTCATGGAAGAGTCTGCTGCCGGTGTGGTTTTCGGTTTCCGGGCTCTCATGAAGGGAGCGGGAGTTAAGAAGGGCATTATCTGCATCGAGGACAACAAGCCCGATGCGATAAAGGCCATGGAAGAAGCTGCGAAGCCGTATCCCGAACTTGAGATCGCGGTGTTGTCCCACCGCTATCCGCGCGGCGGCGAAAAACAGCTCATCGAGGTCGTTCTGGGTAGAGAGGTTCCTCCCCCTCCGGGACTTCCGCTTGACGTGGGGGTTATCGTTTCCAACGTCGGTACGGCCTATGCGCTGGCGATGGCTCTCAAGACCGGGCTTCCTCTGGTCGAGCGAATAGTGTCGGTGACGGGAGAGGGTGTGGCCCGTCCGGTGAACCTTAGGGCTCTTATCGGCACACCCGTCTCGTACCTTATTGAGAAGGCCGGCGGGTTCTCGTCCACTCCGGGCAAGGTCGTCCTTGGGGGACCGATGATGGGTGTGTCCGTCCGGGATACCGACGTCTCCATTGTCAAGGGAACTTCGGGAGTCTTGGTCCTTCCCGCCGAGGCGGTTAAGACCGAGCCTGTACTTCCTTGCATCAGGTGCGGAAGGTGCGTTGAGGCGTGCCCCATGAGGCTCTTGCCTGTCTGGATGGCGGCTTACGCCGAGAACGGCTACATGGACGATGCAGAGAAGATGCGGGTTATGGACTGCTGCGAGTGCGGCGCCTGCTCGTATGTGTGCCCGTCCAGGAGGCCGCTCACACAGTCGATAAGGCTCGCCAAAGCCCACATCGCGGCCAAGAGGCGCGCCGCCGCCAAGAAATAGCGGGACTTCAGAGGAGACGGAGGGAAAGGCATGGCAGACAAACTCTTGATCACATCATCGCCCCATATAAGGGCGGCGAAGACCGTTAGAAGCATCATGCTCGATGTCGTCATCGCTCTGGTCCCGGCCTCTGTGGCGGCTGTGGTCTTCTTCGGGGTGAAAGCGTTCGGCGTACTCGCCGCTTCGACGATATCGGCGGTTTTGGCAGAATACTTGTACGAAAAGGCCGTCAAGCGGCCTGTGACTGTCGGCGACCTATCGGCAGTCGTAACGGGTCTCCTTCTGGGACTCACGTTGCCACCGGCTGTGCCGCTGTATGTGCCGGTTGTCGGATCGGCGTTTGCGATAGTGGTCGCTAAACAGGTGTTTGGCGGTTTGGGTACGAACTTCGTGAACCCCGCCCTGGCAGGCAGGGCGTTTGTGCTGGCGGCATGGCCGCTTCATGTGACGAGCGCCTGGCTGAACCCGCTTACGATGGACGCGGCAACGGGAGCTACCCCACTTCACGCGTTCAAAGGCGGCCAGGCTGCGGGTTCTCTGGTCGACCTTCTTATCGGCAACCGGTTGGGTTCCTTGGGTGAGACCAGCGCGATTGCCATCCTCCTCGGTGGAGCGTACCTCCTCATGAGGGGAGTTATAGATTACCGGATTCCCGTGGCCTACCTCGGGACGCTTGGGCTCGGGGTTTTCATTTTCGGAAAACCCGGCGCTCTGTTCCAGGGCGACCCGCTCAGGGGGATCCTCCTGGGAGGCGCGATGTTGGGCGCGTTCTTCATGGCCACGGACTACGTGACGTCGCCCGTTACTCCGAAGGGCCGGACGTATATGGGCATAGGAGCAGGACTTATCACATTACTCATAAGGTACTGGGGCGACTACCCCGAAGGCGTGACCTACGCCATCCTCCTTATGAACTTGGCGACGCCACTGATAGATAAGTTCGTGGTACCCAGGTACTACGGATACGCCCACGACGTGGCGGCAAGGCGCAAGGCAAATAGGGCGGGAGGTGAGCTTTCGTGAACAAGAGGTCTCTCATTGGTGAGTTCACCAAGGGTCTCATAGAGGAGAACGCCACATTCAAGGCAGCCATTGGACTGTGCCCGACGTTGGCGGTCACCACATCTCTGGTTAACGGTTTCTGGATGGGGGTAGCGGTCGTATTCGTCTTGACGTTCTCAAACGTGTTCGTGTCTATCCTGCGCAAGGTTACGCCCGACCAGATCCGGATACCTGTTTTCGTCATATTGATTGCCACTCCGGTCGTTATCGTCGAGCTGGTGATGAGAGCTTACCTTCCGGCGATGTACCAGATCTTAGGCATCTTTGTATCGCTCATTGTGGTGAACTGTATCGTGATCGCAAGAGCAGAAGCTTTTGCGTACAAGAACTCGCCCCTGCGTGCGGCTTTCGACGGCCTCGGCGTCGGAGCCGGCTTCATGATCGACCTCATGCTTATAGGAGCGGTAAGGGAGTTCTTGGGCACGGGGACGCTTACCGTCGGTTCAATGGTACTCCCCTCCAAGCCGCTTTTTGAGCCTATGTCGGTCATGCTCACGCCGCCGGGAGGGTTCATTACCTTGGGCGTGCTGATGGCGGTCCTTAACATCGCGTTCCAGCGCGCGGCGGCCAAGAGGGCCAAGACAGTCTCGTAATCGAGGCGAGCTAGAAGGACGGAGGGATCGACGTGCAGTTCATCTCGATATTGTTGGCCGGAGTGCTCACCTCCAACTTCATATTCATGCAGTATCTGGGCCTGTGTGCCTTTGTTGGACTATCAGAGCAGTTTGAGACCGCCATAGGCATGTCGGGAGCAGTCATATTCGTAATGACGTTCGCTTCGACTGTAGCAGCTGCTTTCGAGCAGTTCATCTTGGTGCCTTTCGGTCTCGAGTACCTCCGGACGATCGCCTATATATTGGTAATCGCAGCCTTTGTGCAGCTGGTTGAGATCTTCCTTAAGAAGACCGCGCCGTCGCTTTACAAGGCGCTGGGAATCTACCTGCCGCTCATAACGACCAACTGTGCGGTGCTGGGAGCGGCCATGCTCAACGTCAAGAACCAGTACGGCATTTTGTGGGGCACTGTGAACGGCCTAGCAGGAGCCCTTGGTTGGAGTCTTGCCATCGTGATCTTTGCCGGGATCCGCGAGCGCTGGAAGTTCATGAATATCCCTGAAGTGCTTAAGGGCTTCCCGCTGGCACTCATCTCGACAGGGCTCATGTCCCTTGGGTTCCTCGGTTTCTCGGGTCTCTTCAAGACAATACTCAAGTAGGGGGGAGAACGAGATGGTAAGCGCGATAGTATCGCTAGGGTTGTCAGGTCTTGTCATTGGACTGCTCTTGGCCGTGGCCGCCCAGAAGTTTAAGGTTGAGACAGATCCAAAGGTAACCGAGATCATCTCGGTGCTCCCCGGAGCCAACTGCGGAGGATGCGGGTTTCCCGGCTGTGCCGCCCTCGCAGAGGCCATCTCTGAGGGGAAAGCCCCTGTTAACGCCTGCGTTGTTGGCGGGAAGAACGTAGCCGATCTGGTTGCCAAGATCATGGGGGTCGCCGCAGGTGACGTCGAGCCGTCCGTAGCCGTGGTCTACTGCCAGGGCAATTGCGACAACGCGGTAATAGCCGCGGAGTATCAAGGCGTAGAAGACTGCCACGCCCTGCACGCCCTTGGAGGCACTAAGAAGTGCTCCTACAGCTGCCTGGGTCTTGGCTCTTGTGTGAAGGCGTGCGTCTTCGATGCGATCCACATGGGAGAAGACGGGATCCCCGTCGTTGATAGGGAGAAATGTACCGGGTGCGGCGCCTGCGCCAAGGCCTGCCCCAGGGGGATTATCGAGCTCGTCCCGGCGTCCAAGAAGGTCCACATCCTGTGCAGGTCATATGACAAGGGACCGGTCACGCGCAAGAACTGCAAGGTCGGCTGCATAGCGTGCCAGGCTTGTGTGAGGTCGTGCCCGCAGAAGACCATCTTCATGGACCGCGGGACCCTTGCCAAGATCGATTACACGAACTGTGACAACTGCGGCATTTGCGTAACGAAGTGCCCGGTCAAGACGATCAAGTCTTACGAAGAGAAGACTGAAGTCGCGGCTTCCTAGTGCCGGATGTTGTTTCTCAGAAATCCCGCCGCCCGACTCAAGTTTGAGCGGGCGGCGCTCCTTTTGGTGGAACAGTCGTGTGCTTCCCCTCGTCTACAGTAGCGGTGCCTCTTCGACAATCGGGATGCAGCTCTTGTGGATATATCATGCTTAACATAAAATTGCTGGTAAGACCCGAAGTTTGTGTGAATCAAGAAGTGGCGACCGGGCAACCATATTGGTATAATCTGGGAGGACGCGGGTATGAAGAGAGGGCGACACTGGATCATAATCTTCGCGCTGATAATAGGCGCGATTGTAGGCACCATACTCGAAGGAGTCCTGTCAGGAGTAGCTCCGGTCCTTACTAGAGGGTTCAGCATTGGGGTGAACCCGCCTTTCACTCTCGACCTCAATGCGGTTACGTTCACCTTCGGGTTTACTCTCCGCCTGAACTTAGCCGGCGGTCTCTTGGCTCTCCTCCTTGTCCTCCTCCTTGGGCGGTGATGTTGCTTGCGGCTGATACTGGCTTCCGAGTCTCCCAGGAGAAAGGCGCTATTGGAGGGGGCGGGCATTATCCCGGTGGTTGTGCCGTCAAACGCTGCCGAAACGGTGAACCGGGACGGGATAGAACCCCATGACCTGGTGAAAATCCTGTCGCGCAGGAAGATCGACAAGGTGTCCAAGATGTTGCCCGATGACTACGTATTGGGAGCCGACACGATCGTCTACATAGATGGGACCGTCTTGGGGAAGCCCGAGAGCGCTGATGATGCCCGAAGGATGCTCCGGAAGATCGCAGGAAAGACCCATGTGGTGTATACGGGGGTTGCCCTCTGGGACCCCAGAGGGAAAAGGGTGCTGGACGATTTCGACAAGACCGAGGTCACCATGAGCCCGCTTACGGAAGAAGAGATCGACTGGTACGTTTCCACCGGCGAACCGATGGATAAGGCGGGGAGCTACGCGCTCCAGGGGATAGGCGGCATGTTTGTGACCACAGTAAACGGCGATTTTTCCAGCGTTATCGGGCTCCCTTTGCCCAAGGTGTACAGGCTCCTCAGGCTCGCAGGAGTAAGGCTGGAGGAGCTCTTGTCGGTCTAGAGTGTTTGATATGGGATACGGGGCTTGCGAAGGGCATGTAAGGAGGAGTCCCAGATATCCCAAGAACGTTTGACAATCAAAGATTGGCCCTCGCAGGATAAGCCGAGGGAACGCCTGTTTCGGATGGGGGCGGAGGCTCTCTCGGATGCCGAGCTCCTGGCCGTACTGCTGGGGACCGGTAATTCCAGGGAAACCGCCATGGATGTTTCCCGGAGGATGTTGTCCCTGTCCGAAGAAAAATACGGTACGAGTCTAGGTTTCCTGATTGGGCTTACCCTTGACGAACTGAGAGGGATGACAGGCGTAGGTCCCGCCAAGGTCGCCAGGCTCAAGGCGGGGGTGGAGCTTGGCAGGAGGCTTTACCGGACCGTCCGACCTGAAGGAAAGCCCTTCGCAGTGAGGTGCGGCAGAGATGTTTATGAGTATGTGAAGACCGAGCTCACTGAATATGACCGTGAGTGTTTCGCAGTCATGCTCCTAAACACCAGGAATCAGGTGATAAGTAAAGAAGTAGAATCGATAGGCAGTCTCGACTCGTCACTGGTTCATCCAAGGGAGATATTCAAGAACGCCATACGCAGGAACGCCGCGTCAATGGTGCTTGTACACAACCACCCGAGCGGCGATCCTACCCCGAGCGACGACGACATTGAGATAACGAAAAGACTGGTCGAGGCAGGGAAAGTGCTGGGAATAGCGGTTTTCGACCATGTGATTGTGTCGAGAACGTCTTTCGTGAGCCTTAGAGAGATAAGCCCCGGCTGGTTCTTATAGGGATTTGAGACGAAAAGGGAGAGTGGATACGGTGCAGTGGCTGTTTAACTACCTCAGCAAAGACATCGGCATCGACCTGGGTACGGCCAATACTCTGGTGCATGTTCGCGGTAAGGGAATAGTCCTCATGGAGCCTTCGGTTGTCGCGATAAACGCCGACACCAAGGAAGTGCTGGCGGTGGGGACAGAGGCCAAGCAGATGATCGGCCGCACGCCCGGAAACATAATCGCCGTCCGGCCCATGAAGGACGGAGTCATCGCAGATTTTGACATCACCCAGGCCATGATGCGTTATTTCATACGCAAGGCCTGCAGACGCCGCATCCTTAAGCCGTTTGTCCTTGTTGCCGTGCCGTCCGGATGCACTGAGGTAGAGCGAAGGGCCGTGATCGACGCCGCCGAATCGGCAGGAGCGAGGGACGCCGAGACGGTGTGGGAACCAATGGCTTCAGCCGTTGGCGCCGGACTCCCCGTAAATGAGCCAACCGGAAATATGGTCGTTGATATAGGCGGAGGTACATGCGAAGTGGCCGTCATATCCCTAGAAGGGATTGTCGCTTCCAGGTCCATACGGGTCGCCGGTGATGAGATGGACGAGGCGATCGTGAACTACGTGAAGCGGGCTTACAACCTGCTTATAGGCGAGCGGACGGCCGAGGAAGTAAAGATAACCATAGGTTCGGCATACGAGCTCGATGAGGAGCAGACCATGGAGATAAGAGGCCGCGACTTAGTCACCGGGCTTCCCAGGACCATCACGGTGGACTCCAGAGAGATAAGGAAAGCCCTCGCCGAGCCCGTAGGAGCCATCATCGATGCCATCAAGGAAACGCTCGAGCGTACTCCCCCCGAGCTGGCAGCGGATATCATGGACAGGGGAATCGTGATGACGGGCGGCGGGTCGCTCCTAAAAGGCCTAGATAGGCTCGTGAGCCAAGAAACCGGAATGCCCGTACACATCATTGACGATCCCCTTTCGGCGGTCGCGAGGGGAACCGGGATAATGCTGGAGGACCCCGAAAAGCTCAGGAAAGTCCTGGCGTCATCAAGAAGATCCAAACAATAAGAGGGGAATACCGTGAGGCGGCGCTTCCAGTACAAGAAGATAATAGTCTTGGCTGTCTTGGTGGCTGCCTCGGTAACCTTAATGAACGTGACCGGGAAGCCTCAGGATGGCCCTTCGTTCTGGGGCTCCTTGTTTCTTAAGGCATCCAAGCCCGTATCTTCAGCCTATTCTGCGATAGTGGGGAGGTTTGAGTCCCTAAGAGTCGCATTTGCCGATAAAGAGGCGCTCATTCGCAAGAATGAGGAACTCGAGGCCGCCCTCGGACAGCTCCGGGTGCTGGAATCAAGGCTCCAAGAGGTCGAAGCCGAGAATGAGCGCCTCAGGGACCTCCTAGGCTTTCAAGAGAACGCCCCCGGGGACTATCTCGTGGCCGAAGTATACGGCCGTGACCCCAGCAAGTGGTTCTCATCCATTTCTATCGCTGCCGGAACGGAGCAAGGCGTTGTACCGGACGCGGCGGTAGTCTGTCAGGCAGGGCTCGTGGGCCGCGTCCTGTCGGTGGGGACCAACGTATCCACGGTCCTCCTCCTAACGGACCCGGAGAGCGGTGTCGGCGCCGTAGTGCAGCGGTCCAGAGACCTCGGCGTTGTATTGGGCGGGGGAGGGCAAGACTCGCTTACGGCGCGGTTCTTCTCTAAAGATGCCGACGTGCAGGTCGGAGACCTCATCATTACCTCGGGTATGGGCAGCAAGTTCCCGGAAGGGCTCTTGATAGGAGAAGTGGTGTCGGTCAGGATCCCCCAGCCGGGACTGGTTAAGGAAGCGATAGTAAGGCCGTCGGTGGATTTCGAGCACCTTGAGGAAGTCATGGTGGTTGGACGATGAACCCTCGCGATGGCTCTGTAATAGCAGTTGCGCTGGTCCTTGCCCCTCTGGCGAAGACGGTTGAGTTTGTCGCGGCCCCGGCGGTCGGCGGGCCGGACATACTTGCGGGTCTCGCGGTCTGCGTAGGGTGGCTCTGCGATCTGTGGTATGCACTACCTGCCGGTTTCGTCCTGGGGCTTATCGAAGACGTTGTGACTGCCAGGTGCCTCGGCTCAAGGGCCATAGCCCTCGCGCTGGCAGCTCTTCTGGCGGCTGTAATAAAGAGCGTGCTTAACCCCGACAGCCTGTCTTCGAAGATGCTTGCCGCCTTGAGCGGGATGACCTTGGCAGACTTTGTCACATGGGGGATCCTGGCCTCGAGGGGCATCCGCATTGCCGCACCCTATTTCCTAAGGTCCATCTGGATTCCCTCGGCTCTCTGGTCTCTTGCTCTTATCGGGCCGCTCCACTTCGCCGTGAAAAGGATGGCTCTTGGCGCCGCGAACGTGTGGCCGTCGTCGGGCCGGAAGGGCAGGGAAGCGGCCCTATGAGGAGAGAAGCCAACATCACCCCGGAGACCAGCGACAGTCTGGCTCCTTCACTGCTCAAGAGCCGGAAAGAAGCGGTGACCATCGGGCTTATACTGATTTTCCTCGCCCTCGCCACGAGGATGTTCTACCTCCAGATAATAAAGGGAGAAGTCTACAGCGTGATGTCCCACCAGAACCGGACCAGGATCACCAGCATTCCGGCTCCACGGGGCGACATCTTCGACAGAAACGGCGACGCGCTGGTTACTTCTCGTCCGTCTTTTTCGGTCTACTACTGGTATACCGACCAAGCCGACGCGGAGAAGACACTGCCTCACCTGGCCACAATCCTCGGCATGAGCATGGATGATATCGAGAAGAGGCTCCTACAGTACCGGGGCCGGTACTTCGAGCCCATCCCCATTGCCAAGGACATAACGCCGGAGCAGTACACCGCAATAGTCGAGGATGCCCCTTTGCTCAGAGGTGTTTTCATCGAGCCGGAGCCCATCCGCTACTATCCGGGAGGCACCCTTATGTCTCCTATCCTCGGCTACGTTGGAGAGATTTCCGAGAGAGAGCTGGCCGAGCTTAAAGACCAAGGCTACTCCATCGGCGACATCCTGGGCAAACAGGGCCTGGAATCTTACTACGAAGCCGTACTTAGGGGCGTTGACGGAGGTTATCAGGTTGAGGTCGACTACCTGATGCGGCCGACTGGCAACAAGGGCCCCGGTATCGACCCTATCCCGGGCAACAACATAAAGCTGAATATAGACCTCAAGCTGCAACAGGCGGCCGAGGCGGCGGTGCGCGTTGCGATGGAGAAGTACCCGACGGCCAAAGGCGGAGCGGTCGTAGTGCTGGACGTAAAGACCGGCGGGGTGCTGGCAATAGTGTCCGCCCCGGGATTTGACCCGAACAAGCTCGTCTCAGGCATCAGCCAGCAGGAACTGAACGCGTTCCTTACGAGCGGCCAGTGGAGGTTCAGCGACCTTGCGACAACCGGCTTGTACCCGCCGGGCTCCACCTTCAAGGTGGTGACTGCCATCGCGGCCCTTGCCGAGGGAAAGACGACTCCTCAAGAAGAGATCTATGACCCTGGGCATCACCCCAATGTGCCGAGCCTGGTGTGCCACCGGAGCTGGGGACACGGTTCGGTGAACCTCGCGGAGGCGATCAGGGACTCGTGCAACGTGTATTTCTACGAAATGGGTCGTAGGCTCGGCATGGACACCTACGCTAAGTATGCCAGGGAACTTGGCCTGGGCGCCAAGACAGGTATCGACCTGTACGGTGAGAACTACGGCACCGTGCCCGACTCGGCCTGGAAGGCGAAGGCTTACTCCGAGGGACGGGTTTTCGAGCCCGAGGTCCTCTACTCGGAGCACATGATGGGAGCCATGGGTCAGGTCTTCCACCTAGACACGCCAATCCAGATTGCTTCGCTCACGCAGGCCATAGCCAATGACGGAGTGCGCATGAAGCCTTTCCTGGTCAAGGAGATCTTGTCGCAAGATGGCGAAGTGGTGCGTTCACTTGACCCCGAAGTGGCAGGAGTTCTTGACGTGGAACAGTGGATTTTCGACGAAGTGAAAAAGGGAATGGCCATGGTCACGGGAGACCCCCGCGGGACGGCCTACTGGACATTTCACGATCTGCCCATTAAGGTAGCAGGGAAAACAGGTACCGCAGAGAATCCACTGGGAGAGAACCACGCATGGTTTGTTGGTTTCGGGCCCTTCGACAACCCGGAGATAGCCTTGGCGGTTGTTATCGATCAAGGCGGAAGTGGGTCAGAAGTGGCCGCCCCGGTTGGAAGGGCCATTTTCGACGCGTATTTCGAGCCGCGGCTTAACCCTCCTGCTGAGGCGGGGCAGTGAGCCCTTGCCTTCGGGGTCGACGCGGAGGTGCGGAGTATTGGAGATTACACAGGACGTAGTCTTTAAGGGAAGCAAGGAAGGCCTGTACCTCATTCTAAACGCCAAACAAGACTTTGAAGTACTGAAAGAAAAACTCCGGGAACACTTAAGGAAGTCTGAGTTCTTCTTCAAGGGTGCTCCCGATGTGATCTTGGAGACCGGCGAAGAGGGCTTTTCTCTCGATGAGATCCTGGAGATCCAAAACATACTCGCCTATCCCTTCGGGCTGAAGCTCAAGAAGGTGAAACACAGGGAAAAAGCGCCGAGAAGGGAATCTCAGACGGAGCGCAGGACTGTGAGGAGCGTCCCACAGGACAAGCCCCGTGAGAGTACTGCGAGTCGCGTGACTGAGAGGCCCCGGTATACCAGGGACGTTCTTGCCGGCGCCTTGCCAGACACGCTTTTGTACAAGGGAACGGTAAGGTCCGGCCAGCGTATTGCCTACGATGGCTCGGTGGTCATCGTGGGCGATGTGAACCCCGGGGCCGAGGTCAGGGCCACCGGCGATATTGTTGTTATGGGAGTCCTGAGAGGGTTGGCTCATGCCGGCGCAGAGGGAAATACCGACGCGGCGGTGGTGGCTCTTAAACTGGAGCCCACCCAGCTCAGGATAGGTGACGTTATTGGACGTCCTCCCGAAGGAGAGCGGAGCGCCGGTATCGAGCCGGAAGTTGCGAGGCTGAGAGACGGGACTATCGTCGTAGAGCCTCTCGAGGGAGTCCGATGGGAGGGAGACCGTTGAGTCAAGCAATCGTTATTACATCCGGTAAGGGCGGAGTAGGCAAGACCACGACAACGGCGAACCTGGGGGTGGCCCTCGCGCTTAGCGGCGCGAAGGTGGTTGTGGTGGACGCCGATATCGGACTCAGGAACCTAGACGTCGTAATGGGTCTCGAGAACCGCATCGTTTACGATTTGGTGGATGTGGTGGAGGGCTATTGCCGCCTGAGGCAAGCTCTAATCAAGGACAAGCGCGTTGACGGGTTGTTCCTGCTTCCTGCGGCACAAACCAAAGATAAGAATGCAGTGAACCCCGAGCAGATGAAAGAACTTATCGGGGCGCTCAAAGAAGAACACGACTACATAATAGTGGACTGCCCTGCAGGGATAGAGCAGGGGTTTCGGAACGCCATATCGGGGGCCGACCGGGCCGTCATCGTGACGACGCCCGAGGTTTCCGCGGTAAGGGACGCGGACCGGATAACCGGGCTCTTGGAGGCATCGGGTTTTGAGAAGCCCGAGCTCATAATCAACAGGATTAAGCCAAGGATGGTCGCCAGAGGGGACATGATGGATATCCCCGACATCATCGACATCCTCGCCATAGACCTTCTGGGTGTAGTCCCCGACGATGATTACATAGTAGTATCCACAAACCGCGGTGAGCCCGCCGTGATGACCGACAACTCTCGTGCCGGAGAGGCTTACAGGAACATCGCCCGACGCATAAGAGGTGAAGAAGTGCCGTTCTTGGACCTTTCGGAGAAGGAGACCATTTGGAGTCGCCTTCGCAGGCTTATGCGGAGGAACTGAGGGGGGGCCGAATGGTGTTCAACTGGTTTAGACAGAAAACGAAGACCAAAGACGTCGCAAAAGACCGGCTCAGGGTGGTGCTCATGCAGGACCGTCTGTCCCTGAGCCATGGGATAATGGAAGAGATGAAAGACGAAGTGATCACGGCCATCTCGAAGTATGTAGAGATAGATAGACCCGGCATAGAGTTCAGCTGGAAGGAAATAGACAAGAGAAGGGCCCTGGTTGCTAATATCCCCGTGATATCGATAAAGAGAGGCGCGACGTCAAACGATCGAGTTACCCAGCGTTCGTATTGAGAGACGGATAGTACGGCGGATTGACTGGTACCTCATTATCGCCGTGCTCATATTGGATATTCTCTCCATCCCCCTCATAGACAGCGCGACTCACGGTTCCGCCGACCACTATTACGCCAAGAAGCAAGTGGTGATGGTAGCTGTTTCCCTGGTGGTCCTAGTATTAGGGCTTGCCATCGACCACCGGGACTTGGTGGAGATGTCTCCGTGGCTTTACGGGCTAAACGGGGGACTCCTGGTGCTAGTCCTCTTCGCGGGAAGGACCGTGGGCGGATCCACCCGGTGGATCCCTTTGGGTTTTTTTGACCTCCAGCCTTCCGAGACGGCCAAGGTGGTCTCGATCCTTTTCTGCGCGAGGCTCCTCAGTCGCTGGGAAGAGCCTCCCAAAGGTATGGTGGGCCTTGGGGCGTATTACGCCTGGACCGCAGTACCCACCGGTCTCATAATGCTCCAACCCGACCTTGGCACGGCGATGGTCCTCATGGCTCTGTGTACGGGGTCGCTCTACTTCGGAGGAACGCCGGGCAAGCGCATATTCCAGCTGGCCCTAGCGGGGGTCCTCGCAATCGCCCTGGTCCTCTGCCTCCACTTCTATGCAGGCATGCCTCTCCCGCTCCACGATTACCAGCTGAAGAGGCTCCTCACGCTGTTTAACCCAAACGCCGATCCCTTAGGCACCGGATACCAAGTGCTTCAGTCCAAGATCGCCATAGGGTCCGGTTCACTTTGGGGCAAGGGGCTCGGCCAGGGTACCCAGAACCGGCTGGACTTCATCCCGGAGCAGCACACAGACTTCATCTTCTCCGTTGTTGGAGAGGAACTCGGCTTCGTTAAGGGCCTGGGCGTCTTGGCGCTGTATTTTGTTATTTGCTACCGCTGCCTCATAGCTGCGGTCACCTCCACCGACCGAGTAGGCACTCTCGTCGCAGGTGGAGTGCTCTCCATGTTTGTCTTCCAGATCATGGTGAATATTGGCATGACCATGGGGATCATGCCGGTCACCGGAGTCCCGCTTCCTTTCTTGAGCCATGGAGGCACGGCGCTCCTTACTAACTCGTTCGCCGTCGGAATGGTGCTCAATGTGGGGTGGAGGAAGCACAAAATCCTGTTCTAGCGGTATCCTAAGAAGAGAAGGAGGCCGCGCTTTGAAAGAGATCGGAACAGTTACAGGAGTATCTGGTGGGAAGATAACTGTAGCCGTGAAACGTACTGCAGCGTGCGACCGCTGCGGCAGGTGCCATCACGCGCATATAGGTTTCGGCGAAAATGAGATGCTTATTGTCGAGGCTGTCCCGCTTGGTGAGGTAAAGCCGGGCGACCTGGTTGAACTCGAGATGACCGGGCGCGATTATCTCAGACTGTCGTTCCTAATGTACGTGCTACCCCTCCTTGGAGCCGGTGCCGGCCTAGGCATTGGTTACCTATTGGGGCGCGCCCTGGGAAACCCGGGCCTTTGGGGAGGGGTCTTTGCTTTGGGATTCATGGCAGGGTCCTTCCTGTGGCTGAGCCAATACGACAAGGCGGCAGCAAAGACCGGACGATACCTTCCCTTAGCAAGGCCTGTTCGCGAAGACTTCTGATGGCGTGCCCGGAGCTCTAGGTCTGCCCTACTACCTGAGGAGAAAGCCTGCGTGATCCGCTAACCTTTGGCATGTACCCTTCATTTGATAGGGCCGTCACCAGCTGCTCGTATTGCGAGCCGTCCACGCAGAGATACCTCGGGCCTACTCTCTGCTTGATGTACGGCCGGATTTTCGGATGGAGCATGATTTCTTCGGCCAGCTGCTCCGTGTCGCACTTCATGAGGATGGTCTCTTCGAACTCGATTCGGCCGTAAGATGTCCCCCAGTGCGCGATAGAGTACTTCACGTTCTGGGCCACCGGAGTTTTGGAGTGTTTGACCAGGAATTCCTCGATGGTTTCAGGCGAGTACGAGTGGAGCATAGCCCGGTACACCGAGTTACGGGTCAGTTTGTACACCATCATCTGGTCGTGCTTAAGGAGCTCGGCGAAGGCGTCCACCGACCAGAGCATCTCCGGCGACACCGTGCACGGGACGAGGATCTCGAAGTTGGACTGGACATAGACGTGATCGTCCCACTGTTCCTCAGGCCACGGTCTCAGTCCGAACATGGCCCGCCCGAGGGCGGTCGGCCTTACGAAGAGACCGTTCAAGGTCTCGGCGACCTCCAGCCCGCCCAGGTACTCCAGGGTATCCACCAGGTTGCGCTCTACCCTGAGGTTCAACCCGTGAGATGAATGGCTTGTAGATAGGGTATCCATGGCCTCCAAGAGGGCTGCCAGGGATATGGCCTGGTCTTCGGGAGCGTGCATGATGATCCACAGCATCGTTTGAAGGTCGGGGTCCTGGACCACGAAACTCTGGCGCCAGTAGTCAAACAGCTCCTGCCTGCACGACTGGCGGTCAGACTTCACCCACGAAGCCGCCCGGTTCCCCAAGCGGATCATGCCGTTCCTCTCCTCAATTAGGCTCTTGGACTTGGCGAAGTACAGGAGGAACGCCAGCCGCGGAGGGTAACGCACCGGGAGGAGCGAGTCTCCTATCGGCGTGTTCTCCTCGCCAACCAGGGATATGAGGTCGTTTTGGGCCTTCTTGAACATGGTCCCCGATTGGGCTATCCGGACTTCGTGTTTCCTGAAGTAGGAGAGGAACAAAATCATGTGCCTGAGCGGGGCCGCGACGTCGGTCTTGTGTCTCGGAGTGAACTTCTGAACGTCTACGCACGCCGTCTTGTAAATGTTCTCCAAGAAAAACGGCGACAAAACCTTACGAAGGTCTTCGGGCACGAAGTATATGTGCCGGTATCCCTCTTTGCGGATATATACGAGACCCCTGGAGATGAGGGCTTCGATGACTTTTGCGCCGTTGCGGCGCCACTTTCGCGACAGCTGGTTCAGTTTTTGATGGCACTGTTCTATGACGACTCCGCTTCCGCCCGAAGCGAGCGTGATCAGGCGAAGCGCCAGTACCTCCTCGGGGTCCAAACCGTGCATGGCTACCAGCGTGTTGGCCGGGACCAGGAGATGAGACGCTATGGCCGACGCAAGTTCCTCATGAGACGCGTTTTCGGCCAGGACCGCCGTTGGCCCAACAAGCCCGTAGAAACCTGCGATGCCCTTTGCCCTTTCGCCGGACGACTGTAAGAGCGCCTGAACCAGATTCATGAGCAAGCCCCCTCGTTTCGGGTCTCCAAGAAGGACCGTGCTTCCCAAATAGTGTATTTGTAGCCCTGTTCCGTGAGAAACAGCTGGCGCTTTTGCGAGAATTCCTGGTCTTTGGTGTTTCGCGTGACCAGAGAGTAGAACGTGGCGCTTTCCCCTTGGGGTTTTGGCCTGAGGATCCGGCCCAGCCTCTGGGCTTCTTCCTGCCTCGACCCGAAAGTCCCCGATACCTGAATGGCTACGTTGGCATCGGGAAGGTCGATGGAGAAGTTGGCCACCTTTGAGACCACGAGCACCTTGAGCGAGCCTTCCCTGAAGCGCGAATACAGCGTCTGGCGCTCGTTCACCGGGGTCTGGCCGCAGAGGAGTGGGGCGTCCAAGATCTTGGCCAATGTCTCAAGCTGGTCCAGGTACTGACCTATCACGAGGACCTGGTCTCCGGAATGCCTTTTCAGGATCTCCTGGACGAGATCTACTTTCTTCTTGTTGGTGGCTGCGATCCGGTACTTGTCTCTTTCCCCGGCGACCGCGTACGCAAGCCTGTCGTCGGGGTCCAGGTCAACCCTTATCTCGTGGCAGTGGGCCTGAGCGATCCAGTTCTGCTCCTCGAGTTCCTTCCACGGCTTATCGAACCGCTTGGGTCCAATCAGGCTGAAAACCTCGTCTTCGCGACCGTCTTCCCGGACCAAGGTCGCAGTGAGTCCCAGTCTCCGCCGGGCCTGAAGGTCTGCCGTTATCCTAAAAACGGGCGCCGGCAGGAGATGCACTTCGTCGTAGATGATGAGGCCCCAGTTCCTTTCCGAGAAGAGCGCGAAGTGAGGATACTCATCTTCACTCTGTCGCTTCTTGTGGACCAAGATCTGGTACGTCGTGACCGTCACGGGGCCGACCTCTTTGACCTCGCCGCTGTACTCCTTGACCATGTCGGGCTTGAGCGTCGTCTTGTCGAGAATCTCCGATATCCATTGGCGGAGGGCGACCACGTTCGTGGTCAGGATGAGAGTCTGCGTGGAGGCTTGCGCCATCGCTCCCATGCCAACGATGGTCTTGCCCGCGCCGCAAGGTAGGACTACGACGCCGCTACCGCCTCGTACGCTGCCGCCGGCCCAGAAGGCATCGACCGCAGCTTGCTGGTAGGGCCTCAAGGCAAAGGGTTTTCCTTGTGTGGTCCGGTCACGCAGAGCCACTTCAAGGGGGTCGCCTTCGACGTATCCGGCGAGGTCTTCACAAGGATATCCCATCCGGATCAGGGTCTGCTTGAACGAGCCTCTTGACATGGGGTCCAGAGCAAGCGAGTCGGAACTTAGGACCTCCCGTATGAATGGGCGGACTTTGTCTGAACTTGTTATCTCGGCGAAGACAAACGGATCGGCGCACGTTAGTACCAGTTTTCCGTCCTCGCGAGTGATCCTCAGAAGTCCGAACTTGCTCATGGTGTCCTTGATAAAGGCCACCGTGTTCTGGGGGACCGGATAGCGCGACAGGTGGGACAGGCTATCTATGACTTCCTCGGCCGTGAGGCCGACGGCGGCCGCGTTCCAAAGGGAAAGCTGGGACAGCCTAAAAGTGTGGATATACTCCGGGCTCTTAACGAGGTCGGAGAAGCGCATTAGGCTATCTCTTGCCACCTCGTATTCCGGGTGTTCCACCTCAACTAGGATGGTCCCGTCGCTTTGGACTACTGCAGGTCCTCCGTTTGCCATGAGCTCCCCCCATGAGCTAAACCAAGATTAGGGCAAATGAACAGTCACATTTAAACAATAATGATTCTACGTACGGTACTAAGCTCCTGCCCCACGCAGGAAGTTTCGGTATACGCAAGAAATAACCCCACCACTGGAGGGTAATTCCAACGCCCCGTCGTATTAGTTTCGAAACCGAAAGACCGGGAGGTGTATGCGTTCTTGAAGGACCTTACGGCTCAGGCGCTGGATGTCGCGAAGAAGCTTGGGGCGTCTTACGCCGACATCCGGGTCGTCGACAAAAAGCAAGAGTCAGTGCGTACCAGAAACGGCAACGTTGAGTCCCTCGGGTCGTCCAGGAGTAGAGGTTTTGGCGTTAGGGTTCTTTATGACGGCGCTTGGGGTTTTTCTTCCAGCGCCCGCGTAACTGAAGAAGAAGTGCGCCGTGTGGCCGAGGAAGCGGTGTCTATCGCCAAGGCGTCGGCCACCGTGAAGCGCGAGAAAGACGTGGTTCTGGCGCCGGCCAAACCGGTTACGGCGAAATGGGAGTCCAAGTGCAAGATTGACCCGTTCTCGGTTAAGGTCGAAGACAAGATCGCCCTCCTCATGGAAGCGGACCGCCTCATGAGGCAGAACAAGGGCGTCAGGGTTGCCTCGGGCAACTTTATGGCACTGCGTGAGGACAAGATCTTCGCGTCAACTGAAGGCAGCTACATAGAACAGGTAAAGATCGAGACGGGAGCCGGAATCGAGGCAACTGCGGCGGACAGGGGTGAACTCCAGAGAAGGTCCTATCCGAACTCGGCGGGCGGCGATTATGCCTCAAGCGGGTGGGAGTTTGTCGAATCCATGAACATCCTCGACCACGCCGAGCGGGTCGGTAACGAAGCCGTACAGCTTCTTACCGCGAAGCAGTGCCCGGACGTCGTGACTGACCTAATCCTCGACAGTTCCCAGCTCACGCTGCAGATTCACGAGTCCTGCGGCCATCCTATCGAGCTGGACCGCGTATTGGGCCAAGAAGCCAGCTACGCGGGGACCAGCTTCCTGACTCCCGAGAAGAAGGGCACGTTCCAGTACGGTTCTCCCCATGTGAACATCGTGGCGGATGCCACCCTTGACGGCGGTCTGGGTTCCTTCGGTTACGATGACGAAGGCGTTCCGGCCCAGCGTACCGCCATTGTGGACAAAGGGATCTTCATGAACTACCTCTCGTCCCGTGACACCGCCGCCGAACTAGGCGAGGCTTCCTCGGGAGCCGCCAGGGCGGACAGCTGGGCCCGCATCCCCATAGTCCGCATGACCAACATCAACCTGGAGCCCGGAGACTGGACGCTCGACGAGATCATCAAGGACACTAAAGAAGGCATCCTCATGGAGACCAACAAGTCCTGGTCCATCGACGACAAGAGGCTGAACTTCCAGTTCGGCGTCGAAA
>DUSU01000021.1 GCA_012842425.1 Candidatus Fermentithermobacillaceae bacterium
CGGTCCTCCCGCTGGGATTGGAGGCGCCGAGAAGCCGTCTACTTGATGACACTCAGCACCACCTCCTTTCCTTGAGGGCATGATTCTCGGCCGGCTCACGACTTTCCTGCTTCCGGTGCAGGAACTTCTCGAAAAAGCGGGAATTTCTAGAAAGTGTGCCGTGCTCGCCGACGTTTGTCTGAGGGAGCGGATGTATGGAAGTCAAGTATGTCTTGGAACAGGCCTACAAGATGTCCTGGGAAGAAGTTGACGAAGTCTGCCGCGCGATAGCGGTTGAGGCCGATAGGAGCTTTGGGCCTGAGGTCGTTGTGGGCATAGCCAAAGGAGGACTCATCCCCGCGGCCATCATAGCCTCACTCCTCCGGATAGAGGTCTTGTCCTGCGTGGTCTCCAGGAGACACAGGGGCGAGATCGTGAGCGACCGGCCTAGAGTACTGGCGACCGTTTCAGACAAAGTGGCAGGTCACAGGGTGCTTCTCGTCGACGAAATGGTCCTTACCGGCGAGACCATGCGCATAGCCTCAATTGAGTGTTCAAGAAAGAAGGCCCGGACCGTGAAAACCGCAAGCCTGTGGGCGAGGGATGACAGCTGGAAACCCAACTGGTACGGCTTTGAGACCTCCGGTCATATAATGTTCCCTTGGGACTATGAGATACTCTCGCGCGGGCGGTTCATCCTGAATCCCTCATATAGTGAGTATCTGGACTCTTTGGAGATGATGGACCGGTGGAGAAGCTAAGCAGGATCGTAACGCTTCAGGACGTGAAGCTGAACCCCTATGTAAAGGCCTACATAGACGGAGGCAACGATACGACGGCCGCGCTCGGATACACAGACCACGGAGTGAGACACGCGTCGATTGTCGCCGCCATAGCGAGGAACCTCCTCCAAAGGCTTGGTTACTCGCAGAGGGAACAGGAACTTGCGGCCATAGCAGGGTACACCCACGATATGGGCAATGTGGTTTCCCGCTACTTCCACGCCCAGGTAGGAGCCGTTCTTGTGGAGCGGATACTGTCCGAAATGGGGATGGACCCCGCCGAGCTTGCCATAGTGATGGCGGCAATAGGCAGCCATGACCCGGAAGACTCCTGTGTCGCGGTGTCGCCGGTATCGGCTGCGCTCATCATAGCCGACAAATCAGATGTGCACCGGAGCAGGGTAAGGAACCCAGACATGCTCAAATTCGACGTGCACGACAGGGTGAACTACGCGGCCACCAGATCATTCGTGGACGTCAATCCAGAGACAAGGGTGATTACCCTTAAGCTCGATGTCGACACCGAGATATCTCCCGTCATGGAGTATTTCGAAATATTCCTTACAAGGATGCTGGCGTGCAAGCGGGCAGCCGAGTTCCTGAACACCCGGTTTGAGCTCACCATAAACAACGTGCAGCTACTCTAGGCCGAGTGCTCTTCGGACTCTTCCGGCGATAGGTGGCGCTCCTGTTTCTTGAACTGCGCCTCATAGAGCGCGGCGTACTTGCCCTTTGCTTGCACCAGCTCGTCGTGCGTCCCCTCTTCGGCTATCTTGCCGTCCTCGATGACCATGATCCGGTCGGCCGCCCTCACCGTCGACAACCTGTGGGCTATGATGAACGACGTGCGTCCCTTGAGGAGGACCTTCATCGCCTGCTGGATGAGCCTTTCCGTCTCCGGGTCGACGCTTGAGGTGGCTTCGTCCAGGATAAGGATTCTGGGGTCTGCCAGGATGGCCCTGGCGAACGCCAGTAGCTGCCTCTGCCCGCTGGAGAGGTTGGTGCCCCGTTCCTTAACCTCGGCCTCGTACCCGCCGGGCATGTTCTCGATGAACTCTTTGGCCCGGACGGCTTCTACCGCACGCTCGATCTCCTCCTGCGTCGCGTCGAGTTTGCCGAAGCGGAGGTTATCCATAATCGTGCCCGAGAAGATGAAGGTGTCCTGAAGGACCATGCCGATCTGCTTCCTGTAAGACCCTAGGTCTACCATCATGAGGTCGTGACCGTCCACAAGGATTCTACCCTCGGTAGGCAGGTAGAAGCGGGCCAAGAGGTTTATGATGGTGGTCTTGCCCGCGCCGGTTGGACCAACCAAAGCTATGGTTTCTCCGGGCTCGACCGTGAAACTTACGTCGTGCAGCACCGGTTCTGTCTCGCGATATCCGAAGGTCACGTGGTCGAATTCCACCTTGCCCTCGATGGGGGGCATGATCTCCTCTCCTGGGGCTCCTCCGCCGGCCTTTCTCGTTACTACCTCATTGCTCTCCTCCATCTCGGTCTTAAGGTCAAGGATCCCGAAGACCCTTTCGGCGGACGCCATGGCCGATAAGATCTGGCTCCAGACCCTCGAGAAAGTGCTAATGGGGGCCCAGAACTTGCCGAGGTAGTTGGTGAAGGCAAGCATGAGTCCCAGAGTTACCCTGCCTGCCAGATATTCCTTCGCGCCGTACCATATCACGATGCAAGTCCCTGCCGCTCCCACAAGGTCCGCGAGCGGCCAGAAAGCCTGGTCCAGCTTGATTGCGCGCATGTAGGCGCCGTAGAACTTGCGGTTTGCTTTGTCGAACTTGGCGCTGTTTGTGTCCTCGCGACCGAACGCCTGGATCACCTGGAGGCCCTGGATGGTCTCGTTTAGGTGCGCGTTTATCTCCGCCACCGCTTTTCTGGTGTCGCCCCATGCGCTCTGGAGTGCCCACCTCAGTTTCGTGAGGACCAGGGCCAGGAAGGGGATGGTGGTGAAAGATAGCGCCGCCATCCTCCAATGCAGGGACATCATGATGACGATGATACCCACCAAGGACACCATCTGGCTGACCACGTTGATGACGCCCGATGCCGCCAGGTTGCCTATGTGGTTAACGTCGTTTGTTATCCTCGAGATAATCTTGCCTGCGGGTCTCCGGTCAAAGAACTGGAACGGCAAGTGCTCCACGTGCTCAAAGAGCCCCTGCCTGAGGTCGAAAAGCACCTTTTGTCCCAGGTAGTTGGTGGTCTTTATCTGCGCTCTGGACACGATTAGGGCAGCTATGCGGAGCCCCAGGATACCCGAGAGGATGGCGCCCAGCACACGCCAGTCTTTGGCTTGAATGCCCTGGTCCAGGGCGGCTCTAAACATGAGAGGCTCGACGAGCCCTATGATGATGCCCGTGAGTGTCAAAGCGGTCGCTGCCGCCACCGTCTTCGGGTAAGGACGCGTGTAGCTAAGGATGCGCGCGAAATGCTCTTTGTTGAAGGGTCGTTCTTCTACGTCTTCCTCAAGGTCGAGGTCGTACTCCGACATTAGTAACCCTCCTTTCCGAGCTCCATCTCAAGGGCTCTTCCCACATCCTCGTCGGCAAACTGGCTCTCGAAGAGTCTCCTGTAGAACCCTTCTTCGGCCAGGAGTTCTTCATGGGTGCCTACCCTCGCGATCCGTCCTTGGTCCATAATCACGATCTTGTCGGCGCCGCGCACCGTGGACAGGCGCTTGGCTATGACGATGGACGTCCGCCCGCGCATAACTTCCAGAAGGCCTTCCTGGATGAGGTACTCCGTCTCGGTGTCGACGCTCGAGGTGGCCTCGTCAAGGATCAAGATCTTGGGGTCGACCAAGAGGGCCCTCGCGAGGGCGATGCGCTGTTTCTGCCCTCCGGAGAGGCCGATGCCTCTCTCGCCCACCGGTGTTTCGTACCTCCGCGGCAGCTCCTCTATGAACTCGGCTGCTTGGGCCAAGTGAGCCGCCCTCTCGATCTCTTCGTCCGTCGCGTCCGGCCGTCCCAGAGCGATGTTCTCCTTCACCGTCGCTGAGAACAGGAAGTTATCCTGAAGCACAAGCCCGATCCCCTTGCGGAGTGACTTGAGATCCAGATCCTTTATGTCAACGCCGTCTAGGGTGATCCGCCCGCATGTGGGGTCGAGAAATCTGGGTATAAGGTTGACGAGAGTCGACTTGCCCGAGCCCGTGCCTCCAACGATGGCTACGGTCTCACCCGGCAGTATCTCAAGGTTCACATCCTTGAGGGCTTCCCGTGAATCCCCGGGGAAGGTGAAATTCACGTTCTCGAACACGATATGGCCGTGTATCTCCTCCGGGATTATGGCATCCGGCTTATTGGCTATCGACGGGACGGCGTCTAGGAGCTCAAAGAGCCTTGGAGCCGCGGCCAGGGCTTGCTCGGCCATGTTCACTAGCCATCCCAGCATCCTGATGGGCCAGATAAGGCTCCACGTGAGCTGGTAGAAGGCGAACAGCACTCCCACGGTGATGCGCCCTGACATCACGAGGAACGCGCCGTAGCCGAGCATGGAGATGGTGGAAAGCCCCGATAGAAACTCCAGTACGGGCTGGGCCTTGGCCTCAACGGCCGCCCGGTCCAGATTTGCCTTGTATAAAGCCGTGTTCCTCTCGCGGAAGAACTCGATCTGGTGGGGCTCTCTGGCGAAGGCCTTCACAACCCTTATGCCCACAACGTTCTCCTGAAGCATCTCGGTGAGCTGGCCCGTGACTTCCCGCACTTTGGTCCATGCGGGGCGGATGTTGCGGTCAAACCAGAAGACCATCCTCAGGAGGAACGGGTAGGACGCGCAGGTCATAAGGGTGAGCCGCCAGTCCAGACTGGCCAAGTACGCGGCCACGATGAAGAACATGATGACCATGTTGACCAGAAGGAGCGCGCCGAAGCCGATGAAGTTCTGCACGGACTCCACGTCGGAAGTAAGGCGCGACATGACCTGCCCCGTCCCCATACCGGAGAAATAGGATGGCGGTAGGGTCTGTAGGTGGTTGTGGATAGAGCGCCTCACGTCGTATATGACTTTCTGCCCCATGAGCTCGGACGTGTACCACTGGACATAGTTAATGAGCCCCCTCAGGGCGTAGACGCCTATGTACCACAAGCACAGCGTGACCACCAAGCCCATATCCTTCTTGGGCAGGGCCTCGTCGAGCACTCGCCGGACCAGCATTGCCGGAGAGACCTCGAGCAGGCTTGCCACAAACATGATGAGGACCACGAAGAGAGCCAGGACAACATGCGGTCGCAGATAGCCAAGCAAACGTCTTAAGTTACCCATAAAGATACTCCTTAATAATTGAAAGAAGACTTATCTTGCGGGATCAATTCTTGAAGGAACGTAGAGGCTATTCGCGGATGAGCACAGTTTCAACTCCCCTGAGAACGTTTCTCCTCGCACATCCGTTCAGTACACTATCATATGTCTCAAGGGATATACAAGGGTGTTTTGTCTCGTTTGTGAGAGGACTCGTGTTTCCCAGCGTCGTAAACATTTAGGTGGGCGTAAAGAGAATCGAGGGGTTCCCTTGTCGACCGGAAGAAGGGTTCTTGAGGCCACCTTCGTGGTGATGGTCCTCAACATACTATCGAAGATACTGGGGCTTACGCGCGAGCAGATATTCGCCATGTTTTTCGGGGCCACGGGTCAGCTTGACGCCAAGGTGGCCGCCGAGAAGATCACCTCGGTGATAACCGTATTGTCGGGGCCAGTGTCCACTACGTTCTTGCCTGTCCTATCCGCCTATGTGGCCAAGGGCGACAGTGACGGAGCCAAGAGAGTGACGTCGTCGATAATCACTTTCTCGACGCTTCTGGTGCTGGGGATGGCTGCCCTGGTTATTGGTCCCGCTCCTTACATCGTACGGCTTCTATCGCCCGGCTTCGGTGAAGATGCGCTGCGTAATGCCACTTTGCTTACGAGGGTGCTCCTACCGTTCATGCTTTTTCCCTTGCTGAGCGCGTTCGGCAAGTCCGTGCTCAACACGTACGACAATTTCGGGATCCCTGCGTTTGCCCCGAGCCTCCAGAACATGGTGATAATAGCCGCGGCGGCATTGTTCGGCCCTGTAATGGGCGTGAGGTCTCTGGCCATAGGGTTTCCCCTTGCCTATTTGGCTGCGTTCATGATCCACATTCCGGCCTGGAGGCGTTCTCCTGCCTGGCCTTCCTTGTCTCTTCGATGGGATGAGAGCACCAAGAAGGTGCTCCTTATGGCCGTGCCCATCGTCATGGGCAGCATAGTCAACCAGCTGTACCTCCTCGCCAATTTGAACTTGGCCTCGCGGCTGCCTGAAGGTTCCGTGTCCGCCCTAAACCTCGCCGATAGGCTAAGGCAGTTCCCGCTGGGCTTTTTTGCGGTCGCGGTGACCACCGTGCTGTTCCCGGCCCTCTCGGCAATGTGGGCCAAAGAAGACAAAGAAGGGTTTAGAACTCAGACCGTAAACGGCATCCGCTTTGTGGAGTTCGTGTGTATCCCTGCGGCGGTCGGGCTCATGGTGCTGGCCGGGCCTATTGTCCGCCTCGTGTACGAACGGGGGGCCTTCACACCCGAACACACCTCTCTGGTCGCGGCCGCTTTGATCGCCTACGCGCCGGGAATAGCTGGCATGGCGGCGCAGTCCGTGGTCACGTTCGTTTTCTACTCGAGCCAGGAAACCAGGGTGCCGGTGGCTCTTTCCACCGCCACGGCCCTCTTGAACATCGCCCTTGACGCGCTCCTGGTCGGCCCCTTCGGGATGGTGGGACTCGCTCTTGCCAACTCGATCGCCTTGACTTTCGGGGCTCTCGCAGGGCTATACCTTCTCAAACAAAAGCTGTCTGGGCTCCCCCTCAGGGTCTTGGCTGTTTCGGTGCTCAAGGTCCTCGCGTGTTCTGCCGTCATGGGCCTGGGAGCGGTTGCTATTTCCAACTACACGGGCTTCACCCGGGGCACCGGGAGTCTACTGAGAGACGCCCTGGTTGGAGGGGCGTCTATCGGGGCAGCCGGAGTTATCTATGTCCTTTCGTCGGTTGTCCTCCGGTGCGATGAGACCGGCATCATATTCGGCGCCTTGAAATCAAGGTTGGGAAAGCGCTTTAGTCGTGGTCGGCAGGAATCTTGAGCAGGCGATATTGAGAGAGGAGAGGTAGAGAAATGAGGAAGATGCAGTCGACCGATCTCCTATCCATGAAGTGGGTCTCGGGGCCGGAGATCTCGCCGGATGGGCGGAGCCTTCTCTTTACGATCCGTTCCATCATCGAAGAAGACGGAGACAAGAAGTATAAGACACACATTTACTTGGCGAGAGACGGGAAAGTAACGCAGTTCACCGGCGGGCCCAAGAACGATACCTCGCCCAGGTGGTCTCCGAAAGGCGACAGGGTCGTGTTCATTTCGGAGAGGGGCAAGGACCGGACCCAGTTCCACCTCATATCCATGGAGGGCGGCGAAGCTGTCCAGCTTTCCAGCCGCAAAGAGGGAGTCGGTGAGCCCGTATGGTCACCCGACGGCACTAAGATCGCCTTTTCGGCGGTTGAGCCGGATCCTAAGTCCGAGGGAGAAGACAAAGATTCCAAGAAAAAGAGCGACGTAAGGGTCATAACCAAGATCCGCTACAAGCTGAACGGGCGCGGTTTCCTTCCCGACAGGCCGGCCCAGATCTACGTCCTGGACGTCCAAACCAAAGAGATCAAACAGATTACCTCGGGACCGTATGATTGCCGCGAGCCCGAATGGTCACCCGACGGAAAACACATAGCGTTTGTATCTGCCCGTTATGAGGGGCACGAGTTTTCATCCATACGAGACATCTACGTTGTGCCCGCGGAAGGCGGCGAGATGCGCAAGGTCACTTCATCTGACACTGTGCTCGGCGGACCGAGGTTCTCTCCTGACGGCAAGTGGATAGCTTTCTACGGCCACGACAACTCCTACAAGGGCGCTACGGTCACGGGTGTCTGCGTTATCCCGGTTGAGGGAGGCCCGATCAGTTTCCTCACCAAGGAGAAGGAGATTGAGGTAGGGGGCACGCCGGGCGGCGACATGGGGGCCAGCCCCGGTACTAGGCCCACATGGTCGGCCGATTCTTCGTGGATCTACTTCAGCGCGCTTCACTGGGGGAGGACCCACCTCTACAAGGTTCACCGGGCTACAAAAGAACTTGTACAGCTCACTTCCGGAGATTGCAGCGTCCTCGGGTGGAAGAAAGCGGCTACCGATGACACCATAGCAGTTCACCTCGGGTCTCCGCGCCTTATCGGCGATATGTTAGTCCTCGACCCCGGGGGTGATTCCGTGAACGATTCTCCGTGGAAGGACTACGCCGTAGAGGAGTGCGGCGCGCCCGGCTCCCTGAATGTGAACCCGCCCTACACAGTGAGGCGGATAACGCGCGTAAACGACGAGCTTCTCTCGTCGGTTCAGATCAGCTGGCCCGAGGAGTTCACTGCAGTGAGCCCGGACGGGACCAAGGTCCAAGCATGGCTCATGAAACCCGTGGGCATGAAGGAAGGACGGCGGTATCCCGTCGCGCTTGAGATCCACGGCGGTCCTCACTCGGCCTACGGGTATGTGTTCCACCATGAGTTCCAGCTCCTGGCGGCCAGGGGCTACGGCGTGGTGTTCAGCAACCCGCGAGGCAGCGTGGGCCACGGGCAAGAGTACGTTGCGGCCATAAGACACGACTGGGGTGGAGTTGACTATCAGGACATCATGGCGGCTGTCGATCACGCCGCTGCCCAGCCCTGGGTAGACTCAGAGCGCATGGCCGTGATGGGCGGGAGCTACGGCGGCTACATGACTAACTGGGTCGTCACCCAGACCGACCGGTTCAAGGCGGCGGTAACCATGCGGAGCACCTGCAACCGTTTGAGCCAGTTCGGCGCCTCCGACGCGGCGTTCATGAACGGTGCTTTCGAGTTCGACGGCGATCCCTGGGATAACCCCCATGCGTACCTGGACGTCTCGCCGCTCATGTACGTGAGGAACGTGAAGACGCCCATAATGATCATCCACAGCGAAGAGGACCTCCGCTGCCCGATGGAGCAGGCAGAGGAATGGTTTGTAGCCCTCAAGAAGACCGGCAAGACCGTGATTTTCGTGAGGTTCCCCGGCGAAAACCACGAGCTCTCCCGTTCTGGCAAACCCAAGCACCGCATCGAGCGGCTGGAGTACATCCTCGCCTGGCTGGACAGGTACCTAACTCCGAAGGACGAGGATTACGAGGGCGGGCTCGTTAAGCCGGAAAAGCCCATAGTAACCCTGCCTGAGGTCGTCTAGGTGGTGAGACCGACGAGGCGGAAAGGCACTGTCACAGACCGGCGTGATACCGGGAGCGGCGCCCTGAGGGCCGGAAGCCCTCCCGGCAATGACCTTTCACGCCTGAGTGAAAACCGTACCGGCAGTTTCATCTGGAGCTACCATACGGAGACTCCCAGCGAGGCGAAACTCAGAGTCGGGCTTAAGAAGGCGGGCCTCCGCTTCGGCCAAGAAGTGCCGGTCAAGGGCTTCACAGTGGACTTCCTCATTGACGAATGGCTTGTCGTGGAGGTTGATGGTGAAAGCCACCTCGCGAAGGGAAGAAGCGAGAAGGACGCCTCGCGGCAAACGGCCATAGAGGCTATGGGATTCACTGTTATGAGGGTCCCGGCGGGTGACCTGCGGTCCGAAAGCGGCGTAAGAAGGTGGGTAAGGCGGATCGAGGAACAGATCCGGGAAGGCCCGCCTTACAAGAAGCCCGACAAATCTCCCAACCAGGACTACTTGCGTCAGCTGGAGGAAGTCAGGAAGGCCCTCCGCATCGGTGAACTCGAGAGGCAGAAACGCGAAGCGCTGGCCTACGGTCAGAAGCCCAAAACTTCCGGCGCGTCCAATGGCACTTCTGAGACCATGGAAGACTGCTTTGGATCAAAGGGCGAGGATTTTGGGGCTTTGCTTGAGGAGTATGACTGGCGGAAGGCCGAAGGACTGAGCCGCTCCAAGGAAGATGACGACGACGCGGCGAAAGCCCGAAAGGCGGAAGGGCGAGGCGGGCCCAGGACCCACGGCCGGAGGGGCGGTCGTCCCAGAAGATAGCCAGAAGATAGCCCCGGGGGTTGGGGCCGGATTCCACCGAGCCTCTGTACGGTTGTGTATGGTAAAGTAGACGAGCCAGCTGCCTCGGATTTTGCGAGGGACGGGAGGGAGTTACTTGGTGATAATATCTGTTGTCTTCCTTCTCCTCATTGTTATTTTCGCGGTTCAGAACGCTCAGATCGTCCCGATTACCTTTATGACGTGGTCGCTAAACCTCAATTTGGCCCTGGTGGTGCTGGGCTCGGCGTCCATCGGAGTCATAATCGGTGTCCTCTGGTCCTGGCTAAGGGGTATGCAGAGCAGGGGGCGTCTCAAGGAACTAGAGCGCCAATTGGAAGCCGCCCGCGAGAAGAACTCCACGTTGGAACGCGCAATGAACGATCTAATGAACCACAGGGCGAGAAGTGAGTCGAGCGAGCAGTCGTTCAGCGAATCGTAGAGACCTGCCGAGATATATGGAGTGGCGCCTTCCAGACCCGGTGGACCCGGAGTTGTCCGCACGGTATTCCGCAGAGTTCCGGGCGCTCCCGGGCGTTGTACCCGTACTTGTCAAGCGCTCGGGAGGAGATATCGAAAGGGCAAGGTGTCTCCTCTCGCCGGCCTCCACCTCTTTGCCGGACCCTGTCGGACTTCCGGGCATGCGCGCCGCGGTCCAGAGGTTGCTCCGGGCCATATCCGGCGGCGAACCAATTGTCGTCTACTCGGATTTCGACGCCGACGGTGTGACAGGAGCGACCGTCCTCAAAGAAGCTCTGGATTTTGCGGGCGCCAAAGGCGTAACGGTATACTTTCCCTCCCGGTTCGAAGAAGGGTACGGTTTCCACGCGTCTTCGGTGAAAGATATCTCCTCACGCGGGCCCTGCCTTTTCGTTACCACCGACTGCGGGATAACCGCGGTTGAAGGCTGCCGCCAAGCGGCCCTCTTGTCATCGGACGTCATTGTAACTGACCACCATTTGCCCGGCGACTGCCTGCCGGAAGCCTACAGCATACTGGACCCTCACCTGCCTGAGTGGGGTCCCTTTGGCCTAACGGATCTGACAGGAGCAGGCGTCGCCTATCTCCTGGCAGTTGCCCTCTTCCGCGAAGCGGGAATCGAGAGGAACATCCCGGAAGGATGGGCCCACGACCTCCTCACATTGTCTATCGCCGGTGACGGTCATCCGGTTGTCGGGATGAACAGACACTGGGTGGTCTCCGGCCTTTCTTCCCTCAGGGATACCCGGAGGCCGGGGATTGCCGCGCTTCTCGAGGTCGCCGGCATCCACGGGCCCGGGGGCGAAAGAAGGCCACTGTCTTTTGACCGGGATGTGACCTTCGGTTTGGTGCCGCGGCTGAACGCTGCGGGAAGGCTTGACCACGCCCGGTACGCCTACCGGCTACTTGTGGAGGAAGACCCTTCGGAGGCGCTGCGTTTGGCGGTGTACCTGGACAATTTGAACCGGGACAGGCGCAGTATGGAAGATGCCATAATGGCAGATTGCTACGGCGAGCTGGAGCCGGACGGCGACGGGGCATACGCCATCTGCGTCGCGGGATCGACCTGGAATGAGGGGGTTATCGGCATCGTAGCGTCGAGGCTCCGTGAGGCTTTCGGGCGCCCGGCGGTCCTTGCTGCAGGGAACGGCGAGGTATTGAGAGGCAGCGTAAGAGGCGTCCCGGGTTTCAACGTAGTCGAGGCCCTATCTATGTGCTCGGAATTCCTAGTCGGGTTCGGCGGCCACGGAGGGGCAGGTGGTTTCACCGTCCGCCGTGAGTCACTGGAAGGCTTTTTCGACAGGTTCAGGAGCGTGTCGGCGGAACTGCTATCGTCGACTGCTCTCTCGGCGCCTCTTGACCTGGACGGCCTCTTGGAACTGGGAGAGATGTCGGAAGAAACCCTGAGGGGGCTTATGGCCTTGGAGCCTTTCGGTCAGGGAAACGAGGTACCGCTAATGGCCTGTTTGGACTGCAGTATTGAGGAGATTTCGGTCATGGGGAAGTCCGGGGAGCACCTAAGGCTAAAGCTCTCTAAGGACGGCATTACAAAGGATTTAATCTGGTTCGGGATGGGCACGGAAGCCCGCAGAGTGGCGCTCATGGGACGTGTGGATGTGGCCTTTGTCCCCTATCGAAACATCTACCTCGGGGAGGAGCGCTTATCGTCCCTCGTGAGAGACCTCCGGCCTTCGTGGGAACAGTCGGGTAGGGGATACGGAGAACTTGTAGGAGATATTGCCGCAGCCTCGGAGAAAGACGAGCGCAGCGTAGTTTATACCTGGAGTCCCCATGCGGCTCTGTCCATTTGGACTTCTCTCCGGAAGGCAGGGCTCAGGGCCGGCCTGCATCTGGAAGGGCAGTCGGTTGTCCAGACCCACGAAGCCAACCTGGCTCTATCCGCGCCCGGCGGGATAGTGGTATCGACCGCCCCGTGGGAACTGGTGAGGCTTGGTCACCTACAAGAGGTCAGGGTTTTCGTGGCGCACGAGCCCCTCTTCGACAGGGCGCGAGAGATGCTTTCGGCCTTCTGCGACGATAGGGGGTTCCCTTGTGTGCTGCGTCCCGAGCTCAGAGAAAGCTCAATGAACTGGTTTTCATGGACCTATCCTGAAAAGGAAAGTGTAAACCTGGTGTGGAAAAGGCTAAAAGAGCGCTCAGACGGCGACTCTATGCCTTGCGTTCGCCTCGAAGAGGTACGCCGTGAGGTCATGGCCGGCGCAGGATATGGGCCTCACCTTCCCGGTGTGTTTGAAGGCGGGCGGCTCCTCGTGGAGAAGGTTCTCACCATTCTTGAGGAGATGGGTAGTCTAGAGTATGAGAACTTAAGGCGCGTGCCGGTTATCCGCCTGCGCACCGGCGGGCAGTTCCGTCTGGCCGGTTCTCCGACATACGTGGAAAGCAAGACCGTTAGGCAGGGAGCCTTGAAAGCGCGGCTTCATGAACGGAGGGACAGCTAATGGATGTTGCTTCGGAACTTGAGAGAAAACTGCGGGTCATACCTGATTTTCCTGTTAAGGGGATCAGTTTCAAGGACATCACCCCGCTTCTAGGGGATTCACGTGTCTTCCGTCTCGGAATCGACGCTTTGAAGGCCGAGTGCGAGAAGGTAGATTTCGACATCATAGTGGCGCCTGAATCTCGCGGCTTTATAGTGGCAAGCGCCCTGTCCTACGCCATGGGCAAGCCGTTTGCTCCCGTAAGGAAGAAGGGCAAGCTCCCCTACAAGACCATCCAGGGCGAGTACCAGCTTGAGTACGGTATGGATGTCCTGGAGATGCACGAAGACGCGATAAAGCCGGGCCAGAGAGTGCTTGTTATGGACGATCTCTTGGCCACGGGCGGTACCGTAAGCGCGTGCATCGACATGGTGCAACGTTTGGGAGGAATTGTCGCAGCGACCGCATTTCTCATCGAATTGACTTACATACCGGGCAGGGCTAATCTTGAGGGAAAGGGCTTCAAAGTGCTCTCGGTCCTTAAGCTAAAGGAGTAGCTTTCCAGCCCCGACTCTTAGACACTGGATTCTGAAGAGCGACATCAGGTGTCCGATGGGACCGACATGTCGCTTTTCCATATTGAAGGAGCGTCCATGGCAGCACTCATTCTGGAACCTACGCCCGCATACCTTGCGCCTGAAGAGAGGGCACTCCTCGAGAGGGCCTATGAGTTCGCATCAAAGGCCCACGCAGGCCAAAAGCGGCTTTCGGGCGAGGATTACATCTGCCACCCGCTCGCCGTCGTATCAATCCTGATCGAATTGCAGGGCGATGCGGAGACGCTGGCTGCTGCCATGCTGCACGATGTCGTAGAAGACACCGCCACCAAGCTGGACGACATAAAGGCTGCTTTTGGCGAAGAAATAGCCAAGCTGGTTGACGGGGTTACCAAACTCTCCCGAATTGAGTTCCGGTCGCGGTTTGAGGAGCAGGTCTCCAACCTCAGGAAGATGTTCCTCGCCATGGCCGAGGACTGGCGCGTAGTAGTCATCCGCCTGGCGGACCGCCTGCACAACCTGCGTACACTAGACCCCTTGCCCGTTGACCGGCAGAAGGCCACGGCCAGGGAGACCCTGGACATATACGCACCTCTGGCTCACAGGTTGGGGATTTGGCGTCTTAAGTGGGAACTTGAGGACCTTTCCTTCAAGTACCTTTATCCCGAGGAGTACAGGTCGCTGTCCCGGACCATCGCCGTCCGGAGGGTGGAACGGGAAGCCGCGGTGGCGGTGGTCATCGAACGGGTGAAGGAGAGGCTCGCACAGGAAGGGATAGACG
>DUSU01000002.1 GCA_012842425.1 Candidatus Fermentithermobacillaceae bacterium
ACCTTGAATGGAAACGGGCGCAGGACATGCCGCCGCTGAGCGGACGCGAACTCGCAGTCGCAGGGAGCTAGACAAGTGTTACATAAGTCGCCGGAGGGGTTTTTACAGAAAGAAAAGGACTTGACCGCCAATTCCTCTGCACCGATTGTATGGAAAAGTCTGGGATCATGAAGAAGTACGACTACATCATGCAGTCGGTATCCAAAACGGCATCGGTGTCAAGGCCACCGACGGCCGGAAACGACATTGCCGCGCGCCTCGGCGGACTGCGCATTTTGCTGGACCAGAATCTCTCGCCGGGTGAGCAGGTCACCTTCGCGATCCAAGGAAACGCGGGCGAAGGTTTGGCGTGCTCGAACTCAAACATCTTCATCCTGAAATCCGGCATGGCCGTGGGCTCCATCACCGGGCGAAAATGTTCCAAGTTCTCGTGGGACCAGGTGAAGTCGGTGGACCTAAAGGTCGGCAACCTTTACGGGATCCTGGAGATCACGGACGGCAAGATGCCCCAGTACGACGCAAACGACATAACAAGAGCCAAGAAGGCCGATAACGCTATCACGTTCCTGCTCTCCAGGAAGAGCGAGTTCGATCAGGCGGTCAGCAGTATCCAATCGTACCTGCGTAAGTAGGGTTTTCAAGAGAACAATAACCAGTAAGAAACCTCCTGCCATGGGCACACTAGAACCCGCAGGAGGTTTTGATTTGGCCAAACTCTTACCACTTAGGCACAAGGGAAACGACAGCCTATTCCTGGCAGTTGAGATGTCGCTCATATCAACCCTTGCCGGAATCCCTCTCCACGTACACGCTGAGGGGCTGCGCGGGACCGGCAAGACGACGGTGATGCGGTGGGCAAGACACGCAGTCCCACGGATCCCCCGCATCAAGGACTGTCCGTATCACTGCGAGCCCCGAAACCCTCATTGCCCGCTCCATCGTGATAGCGGCGCGGCTCCAGGCGGCATGGTTGAGGAAGTCCCCATGCCCTTCGTTGAGATCGGACACGGGGCAAAGCTCGGCACTATCTTAGGGAGCATCGACCTGGAGAAACTGACCGATACCAAACGACCTCAGGCGTCCATCATGCCCGGGGCCATCCCGATGGCCAACAGGGGCATCATTTTTATAGATGAAGTGAACCGCCTCGCCGAAACGGCGCCCGAGATCACCGACGTGCTGCTTTCGGTAATGGGCACCAAGCCGGGTTGCGTGAAAGTGGAAGAAGTGGGCCTCCAACCCTTCGAGATCGAGGTGACCTCGTCGGTATGGGCTACCTCAAACCCGGACGAGGACCCCGGCCCTCTGGAAGACATCCGCAGGCAGCTTGCCGACAGGTTTGACCTGGTTGTGCCGGTGCAGAGGCCGGGCGACCCCTCCATCGTGGAACGGATCTTGGCCCGAAAAATAGAAGGTGACTCATCTGACGAGGCATTCCTGGGAGACGCAGCCCTAAAGGCCACGAAACTCAAGGACGTGGTGGTCCCCCGTTCCATCGTGAAATACCTTGCCCACCTGTACATACACAGGAACGTTGAGAGCTTACGGGCCGTAGAGGCACTGGAGCTGTCTTCCCGCCTTGCCGCGCTCGTCGCCGGCAAGGCCGAGGTGACCTTTGACGAGCTCGCGCTGGTCATTCCTCTGGTATTAAGACACAGGGTCGAACCGCTCACATTGTCGGAGATCCTGAAAGACCTCGAAATGCGCCGTGTGGCGGGAAGCAGGCCTACGCCGGAGCCAGATGAACCCTCAGATGCGAAGGGCGGCTCCTCTACACCGAGACCTGAACCGGACGATCGCCTTCGTGAAAACCCGGATAGATCTCCGAGAGTGCCGCCTTCGGCCGGACAGAATGGTGCGCCGGAAAACCCAAGAGGTGAGAAACCGACCGCTGCCGGTTGCTCTTTCCCGGAAGCGGGAGAGCGCGAAAAGAGCGCAAGGCCCGGATGGCTTCAGCAAGCGCTTGCGAGATACAGAGCCTCTCTCCGTGAAAAGTTCGGCCCTGTTCCCCATTCCAAGAACGCCTCCGCGCCCTCAAGCGGCATGCGGGGGACCAATCCCGCCGGTGGCCGGAGGACTGAATACGTGTCGGTATCCGCTTCCGCCGGCGCCGCTCCAATATCACCGGTGGAACCCGCCAAGAGGCTCAGCTCTCTTCCTTGGGAGCACCTGGTTACTCCGCCCGAGTGGCAGGATGACGGGCGTTGATGCCGTTCCCGGAAGGGATGCCGGCGGGACAAAAAAGCGCTCTCCTGAGGCTCAAGCGACTTCTCGATGAAAGAGGCGCAGCCCGGGTAGGTGAAACGGCCGTCGTTTCGCTGAAAGTCCACGTGCAGGATGTGTCCGCTCCGGACGTTGTGACGGCAGTCGTCTCCGGGGATGCCGGAAAGGTGTTCTATAGCCGTGAGCGGCCCGGAGAGATCCTGCACATCGACGTTTTCCACTCACCGGGATGTCTTGATCCCAAGCTTGTAGGGCGCAGGCTCCTATCGGCCCTGTCGGGCATACGGTTCGAGCGTGCCGGCGGGGCCTTTTCTCAGGGCCTCGAACCCCTACTGTCTTACATAGACATCCAGACGGGCTCTGGCGGGGGACGGCTTGACGGAGACCTGTCATATGGCCGGGAAGAAGGGGTGCGCAGGGCCCACACCACCCACGTCCATGTCGCCTGCCTGATGAAGCCGGAGATCTTGGCTTCGGTTTTCACGATAGTGGCAGCGGTAGAATCGGCCGCTTTGGAAGGTGGTCTGGAGCTCAGGAGGGTGAAGAAGGTCCGTCTCACAAAGGGCGGAGGAGCGCTGGACATATCGGACTACCAGGCGTCGGGCGACTCTCTGCTCAGGAACGTGCCTTCCGAAGACGAAGGAAGCACCGGCTACCACTACCGCCAAGAGGCTCTGGCGAGAAAGGTCGCTTACGACTTAGGCTCGGCGGCGGACTCGGAAAGGCTCCTGGAAGAACTGGCGAAAGGCATGAGAGCGGGAGATTTCGCGAGACTCCGGCTGGGCACGGATAAGAGTCCCGAGGAGATCCGGAAGCTGGTGACGAGATCGGGACTGGCGATGTACGACGGACACAAGTACTCCCTCACCCGGGAAGGCATGATGGCCCTCACGTTCCTAAAGGCCCATTCCGCAGAGATCGAGGCATACCTAAGGCGTCTCCTCTGGTCACTCCCGTCTAGGAAAATGCCTTCGGGAGAACGAAAGGGGCTTAGGCCCGAACCCTCTATATCCAGAGGCCGGGGTATTGTCCTCCCCGCCATTAAAGGCGAGCATCTCCCGGGTCTCGCCATACCCGAGACGATCGCGACTTGGAAGACCAGGACGCTGGCCTCCGCGCTTCAATGCGCTCCGTCACTAAGTGGGCAGGGCAGCGCTCTGGAACCCCCGGTCTGGTCTGACCTACGGTTCACCTACTGCCGCGAGCGCAAAGGGATGCCCATAATCCTCCTCATCGACGCGTCGGCGTCAATGGCCGGGAGGAGGATCCGCGCGGCAAAGGAGCTCGCCCGGCACCTTGTCCTCGCAGGCAAGGACAAGGTGTCCATAGTCGTTTTCCAAGACGCGGATGTAAAGGTCGTAGCCGATTTCACGCGTAGCAGAAGGAAGATCGAAGAAGGGCTTGCCGAGGTGCATGCTGTGGGCCTCACGCCCCTGGCGAAGGGACTTGAGAAAGCCCTCGAGCTTTCGGTACGTTCGGCTAAGAAACCGCTCATACTGGCTATCACGGACGGTATCCCAACCGTTCCCTCAAGGAGCCTCTCCCCCGTTCAGGACGCCCTCGAAGCCGCCTCGATGATCGCGCGCCGGGGAATCCGGTTAGGCTGCGTTGGGCTTGAGCCCAACCGGGGGTTTCTCAAGCAGATGGTTGCCAACGCCAAAGGAACCCTCTACATTGTTGACGAGCTGGAAGCATCCACCCTCGCGGCAATCGCCAGGAAGGAAAGCCTCCGCTAACCGTCCTATATCCCAGTCCGACATCCCGTGACTCAGTGACGTTTTCTCCTTTCACTGAATAGCATGTTGTTCGTCAAGTGATTGGGGGAGGCCTACCCGTGAGAAGGACACCTACGAGAAGACGAGTCATAGTGGACAAAGCCGCCAACGTTACGGCGTTAGCCCGAGACCTAGCGCAAGAACGCGCGCCCATATGCGAGGCCCTGGACGCTTACGCGGGAGTCATCCGCTTTCATATGCCTGGCCACAGAGGCGGGGCGGGCGCCGAACCGGCGATTGTGGCGCATCTGGGTCCGGCGGCGTTCGAAAAGGACGTGACAGGGGTTCCGGGAATGGACGACCTGCACGAACCCCATGGGTGCATCCGCGAGGCAGAAGAACTGGCTGCTAAGGCGTTTGGCGCAGACCGGACGTTTTTCTCCGTGGGCGGGACGACCGGGGCGATCCACGCGATGGTCCTTGGGACGCTGAGCGATGGGGATACCATCATCATCCCGCGGAACATCCATAAGTCGATACTTGGAGCCGTCATACTCTCGGGGGCCGTTCCCGCGTTTGTGAAGGCCGACTACGACCCCTATCTGGGCTTTTTCAAAGGCATAGACGGAGAATCGCTGAAAGAATGCATAGGGCGGCATCCGGAGGCGAAAGCGGCGCTCCTGGTTAACCCGACGTACTACGGTACATCGATCGACCTCCGGCCCATCGCCGAGTACCTTCACGCAAGAGGGATCATCCTCCTCGTGGACGAGGCGCACGGCCCTCACTTCCGGTTCCACCCCAAGCTCCCCGCGCCGGCCCTTGACGCTGGCGCCGATGCAGTGGCGCAGGGCGCTCACAAGATCCTGGGGGCCTTGACCCAGGCATCCTACCTGCATGTGAAGGGAAACAGGATCGACGTGGATAGGCTCAAGGCCGCGTTCCAACATATCACCACTACGAGCGCGTCCTACCTTCTCATGGCATCACTTGACGCGGCCAGACGCCAGATGGCACTCTACGGACGCGATATCCTTGAGTATGCCATAAACCTGGCTGACTACCTGAGGAGCGAGGTCAACAAGATCCCGGGGCTCAGCTCCTTTGGTAGTGAAAACTCGGGCCAGGCGTCCGCGTCTCTCGACCCCACCAAAGTGACCATTACCGTAAGGGAACTCGGCATAACCGGATACCGGGCCGAGAAGTTCCTAAGAGAACGCCACGGGATACAGGTTGAGATGTCCGACCTGTACAATGTGCTCGTGATCGTGAGCTGGGGCAACACCACGGCCCACGTGGAGAAGCTGCTGGAAGGACTCAGGGACCTCGCCGGCGCCGTGGGACGAAACCAGGCCACCAAAGACCTTGAGTCTTCCCGGAGGGAAATACCCGACCTCCCACCGATACCCGAGATGGCGCTGTCGCCCAGAAAGGCAGTTCAGAGCGCCTGGGAGACTGCCCGCTTGAGCGACGCTAAAGGAAGGGTTTCGGCAGAGGTAGTCACCTGCTACCCGCCGGGAATCCCCATACTGTACCCCGGGGAAGTTTTGACGGACGACACCATCTCTTACCTTGAGATCATGAGGGAACTGGCTTTCGGGATCTCGGGACCCAAAGACACAAGCCTCCAAACCATCCGGGTGGTGAAGGACAGGTGAAGCCACGGCTCTTGAACGCTTGGTCTTCGGTAAAGAAAGGTCCTGAAGGGACCCCCGCATCCGTGATCTATCTCGAGTCAACCGCGGTTCCGCATTCCACTCACGTGAAAGGGCCCATGAGGGTGGGTGCAGGCGATTACCTTACAAGGATCACGCTCGCCGGAGTCGGGCTCACGATGGCCGAGGATGAGATCCTTGCTGCCGACGGGCTCCTTAGGCGCTTCGATGTGCGCCGTGGTCCTTATCCCGAGACCGCGACTCTGGAGATCCACACCGAGTTTGAGACCGGAGCCTCCGTTTCGCTTACCCAGGGGATGCCCCATCTCATTAGCATCACCCTCTCAAGAAAGCCCCTTCTCGAGCTCATGTCGGGGAGACGCATTGCCGTCGACCCCGGCCACGGAGGGAAGGACTTGGGCGTGAGGGGACCCGTCAACCTCCTTGAGAAAGACTGCACTCTGGCTATCGGGCGCGAGCTTGCGGATATCATACGGTCATGCGGCGGGGTACCTCTCTTGACCAGGGACGATGACTCGTACCTCGAGCCGGGCCTCCGGCTAAGGGAAGTATCCCTTTCCTCGCCCGCGCTTGCGGTGGAGATCCACATGTCGGGAGAGAAGGACCCGCTGGCAAGGTCATATCACATCCGCTCAATCCCGGGTTGCCCCAGATCCAAAGCCCTCGCAGACAGCATCTCGGCGGCACTCCGGGAGAACATGGGGATATCGTTCGGTCCGGTAGAGGAGCTTCCCGACCAAGGGTTCCCGGTCCCCGGTTACCCCTTAGTACGGGTTGAGCCCGTGTGTCTTACGTACTTCGCCGACGAAGCCAACTTCCGCGCGCCACTCCTGCGCAGGAGGCTGGCCCAAGGCATCATGAACGGCATTACTCGTTACTTAAGGGAAAATGAGAACCCCGGAGGCACGCTCCCTTGAATCTGTTTCTTGGCTCCGGCTTTGCGAGCGATCCCGGCTTTCCGCGTAAAGGAGGAGGTGTGAGGAATGCACCAGGTGAGCCTCAAAGACTCTGTGGTCCTAAGGATCCGTACCCACCTCATCACGGAGAAGGATGACGTGGCCGAGATAATCGAGAGATACGCGGGAGATATCGCGGAACCCGGCGATATCGTCGGCATGGCCGAATCGGTGGTGGCGATCACCCAGGGGCGGGCCATCGACCCGGAAAAGGTCCATCCGAGTCTCATCGCCCGGCTGATCTCCCGCTTCGCCCACCCCGATGCTTCGGTATCGGCACCGCGGAGCATGCAGATGGCCATCCGCGAGGTGGGACTCCCGAGGATACTCTTGGCCGCTTTCGCGGGGCTCGTGGGCAAGCTCACGGGAAAGAAAGGCCTCTTCTTCAAGGTCGCAGGTCACAGCGTGGCCGAAATCGACGACTCGGGGGGGACAATGCCTCCTTACGAACGGAGCATCATCCTCGGCCCGAAAGAACCGGACGCCGTCGCCCGCAGGGCGTGGAAAAGAACGGGCCTCTGGACCCTTATCCTCGACGTAAACGACAAAGGCTGCGTCGACATCTTGGGGTCTAGTTTCCCCGTGGACCCACGCACGGAGAAGGAGATACAGGAACTCCTTAAGTCCAACCCCTTCGGAAACGACGACCAGAAGACCCCTCTCGTGCTAATAAAACCGCCCCGCGCGGCGCGGGGCGGCCAATCTAGAGCCTCGCAGACTTAGCCCTGCAATCTAGACGGCAAGCGCGTAAAGCGCCCGGGCGTATATCCTAACCAGGAACAAAAGTTCATCAACGGCTATCCTTTCATCGGCCTGGTGCGCCGTTTCCTCTGCCCCCGGACGGACCGGCCCGTAGGCAACGCCGCCGGGGATCACTTTCGCGTAAGTGCCGCCTCCAATTGCCATGGGCGGCGAGTTGTCGCCCGTCTCCTCGCGGTAGATCCTAAGGAGCGTCTTGACTAGGAAAGATTCGGGATCGCTGTAGTGTGGCTTGCCGACAGACATGACTTCCACCGCGACGCCTTCAGGATGCGGACACGCGTGGGCCCTCTCCCTCAGTTCTTCGCCACTGGCCCGGACAGGGAATCTGATGTTGTACACGCACTTTAGGACCGGCCCGTCGCTTGTGCGTTCCACGCGGGCAATTCCCAGGTTGCAGGTGAGGGGCCCGGAGATATCATCTTCGCACCTGATATTGAGCCCTTCACCGTGAATCGCCGCAGCCCAGGCAGCAAACATGATCCCTTCCCAAGAGACCAAGCGGGCATTCAGAGTGCCAAGCAAGTAGAGCAGCCCCGCGATGGCATTGGTGCCCTCTTCGGGCACGGACGCATGGGCCGCCTTCCCCTTCGCACCTATCTTTACCGACCCGTCGCCCTTCTCAAATGCGAACTCAAGTGACCCGGGACCGCCGGTATACTCCCTCGCCTTGAGGACGGCCTCCTCGAGCAATGAGATAACCTTGTCTTCGCAGCCCTTGCAGACTCTCAGGGTGGCGGATGCCCTATCTCCCACGATGTTTGCCCGTTCGCCGCCGTAGAAGTCTTCAAGGTAGGCAATTGGGCCGGAGCTCTCGCCGCAATCTGCGGAGGCGCAGGAGGTCCCCGAAGCGCCGGAAACCCGTGCGGCGTCACCGAGCTTCACGGTAACAGAGATGTTCATGCTCCCTTTCTCGGCGTACACAAGCGGGAACACGGCGTCAGGGGAAAAGCCGTATGTAGGCTTCTCCTCAACCTCGAAATAGTGCCTTACGCACCTAAACCCTGACTCCTCGTTGCCTC
>DUSU01000022.1 GCA_012842425.1 Candidatus Fermentithermobacillaceae bacterium
TCGACGTCGCGGGGCAGATCGTCGACGTGCAGATGGGGTTCGGTCTTTCCAACGTGCTCGACCCCGAACAGGGGCACTCGTCGCCCCTGATGGGCATCTTCAAGTACCTCCTCATCACTCTTATTTTCATGATGCTCGACGGCCACCACCTAATGATCAGGGCGCTCTCAAAGTCATTCGAGATCATGCCGGCGGGAAAAGTAAGCTTGGCGGCTTTTTGGGCCCAACTCTCCGTCACGACGGCGGCGCAGATGCTTCTCATCGGAGTAGTGCTGGCGATCCCGATCTGGGCAGCAATGCTCATAACCGACGTAGCTCTTGGCGTCGTCGCGAGGGCAGTGCCACAGATGAACGTGTTTGTAATCGGGCTTCCGGTCAAATCATTGGTCGGCTTCATGATTCTGTCGGCGTCTATCGGATTCTACGGAGTCTTCACGGAGGAAATAGCCACCACTCTGAGGAATCTGTTGGAAAGCCTGCTGGGAGTAGGTATCTCATGACGCGTGCTATCAACCTGCAGCTCTTTTCTTCGGAAAAGACCGAACCGGCATCGCCGAGACGGCGGCAAATGGCGCGGGAGAAAGGTCAAATCGCCCGCAGCCAGGACCTCGTCTCTGCTGCCGCCTTCTTTGCAGGAGTTGTGGCCCTCCGCTACGGCGTGAAACCGGTGGCGCGGTTCATTATGGCGCGCTCGGCCGTCATATGGTCGGCGCCGGTGCCCGCCGAGTTCGGCGTTTCCTACGCCATGGAAGTACTGAGGAATGTGTTTACATACGCGGCCATCGCGTGCGCTCCGGTCATGGCCGCATCGCTCATTTTCGGTGCGGGAGTGTCCATGCTTCAGACGGGGCTACAGTTCAGGCTCTCTTTCCTTGCCCCTCAGCTGGAGCGGCTAAATCCGATAAGCGGTTTCGCGCGTCTCTTCTCAAGACGTGCGTTTGTGGATTGCCTGAAGTCACTCCTCAAGATTGGCCTTATCGGCTTTCTGGCTTGGACAACCTTCAGGACGGTCATGCCGGAAATGGCCGGACTCTCCATAAGAGAGCTGGCCGGATCGCTCGAGATCACTCAGAAGACCATTGAATCGCTCATCACGAGATGCGGGGTGTTCCTCCTGACGGCCGGCCTTCTGGACTACCTCTACCAGTGGTGGGAACACGAGAAGAGCCTGAGGATGACCATAAAAGAAGTCCGTGACGAGCTGCGCGACAACGAGGTGAAGCCGGAGGTCAGACAGGCCATCCGGGCCAGGATGCGCCAGATGGCCAGGAGACGGATGATGCATGAGGTACCTAATGCGGATGTCGTGGTCGTGAACCCCACTCACTATGCGGTGGCCCTCAAGTACGACGCAGCCGAAAGCCCCGCTCCCGTAGTGGTTGCCAAAGGAGTTGACGAGATTGCGCTCAGGATCAGGCAGATCGCCGAGGAAGCAGGCGTGAGCGTGGTAGAGAACCCGCCTCTCGCCAGGGCTCTCTACAAGGCGGCGGATATCGGTGAGATGATTCCTGAAGAGCTCTACAAGGCCGTGGCCGAAGTGCTGGCTTACGTCTATAGGTTGAAAGGTATATCGCCTGGGGAGAGAAGGGCCATATGAGCAAGATGACCGAGCGACTGATCCCTATATTCGTAGTGCTCATCATAGCCATGTTGGTCGTTCCCTTGCCTTGGTATATACTCGACCTTCTCATAGCGGCCAACTTCAGCATCTCCATTGGCATGATGCTTCTCACCATGTACACCAAGGAGCCCCTGGAGTTCTCCGTGTTCCCCACGCTACTTCTCGTGATGACCCTTTTCAGGCTGGGTATCAACATATCGGCGACGAGGCTGATCCTCTTGAGCGGTGACCCGGGCCGCATTATCCAGGCCTTCGGTCAGTTCGTGATAGGAGGCAACGAAGTCGTAGGCTTCGTTGTCTTCGTCATCTTGGTAATCATCCAGTTCGTCGTCATCACGAAGGGCGCCGAAAGGGTCGCTGAAGTCGCCGCCAGGTTCACGCTGGACGCCATGCCGGGCAAGCAGATGTCCATCGACGCCGACCTGAACGCCGGACTCATATCGGAAGAGGAGGCCAAACGCCGGCGAAAGGACATCGAGACAGAGGCCGACTTCTACGGCGCTATGGACGGTGCCTCGAAGTTCGTGAAGGGGGACGCCATCGCAGCGCTTTTCATAACCGTCCTGAACCTCCTGGGTGGTTTCGCCATCGGTATGCTCCAGCACGGTCTCCCGGCAGGAGAAGCGTGGAAGAAGTTTGCGTTGCTCACCGTGGGTAACGGCCTGGTCGCGCAGCTTCCTGCGCTCATCATCTCCACCGCGGCAGGCATGATCGTGACCAGGACTACCTCAAGAGAAAACCTGGGCTCCGATGTGAGCGGGCAGCTCATGGCGTCGCCGAGAGTCTTGACGACAACCGGTGGAGCCCTCATCGTGCTCGGTCTCGTCCCGGGACTGCCCAAGGCCCCCATGTTTGTGCTTGGAGCAATCTGGATCCTTGCCGGAATGTCGGTGTCCAGATCTCATGAGGCGCAGGAGAAAGAAAAGCGTGAAGAGGCCTATAAGCGCGAAGCCGAAGAACTTAAGAAGCCCGAAGCGGCCCAGAGCCTCGTAAAGGTCGACCCGCTCGAGATAGAGTTCGGGCTGGCGCTCTTACCGCTCGCCGACCCACACCAGGGTGGAGACCTCATGGACCGCATTGTGATGGTGCGGCGACAGATCGCGTCCGAACTGGGCATCCTGATCCCCTTTGTGAGGGTCAGGGACAACATCGCGGGAATGGGACCCAACAGCTATTGCATCAACCTCCGCGGGGTGGACATCGGTTCGGGCGAGGTATACCCCGACCGGCTCATGGCGATCGAAGGGCCTCAGGTCACCGAGAAACTACAAGGCATCCCCGGCAAGGAACCTGCCTTCGGACTCGACGTGATATGGATCCCCAAGAATGCCAGGGATGAAGCCGAAACGAGAGGCTACACCGTGATCGAATCGTCAGCAGTCATCGCAACGCACCTCACCGAAGTGCTCCGCAAGCACGCTCACCTCTTGCTAACGAGACAGGAGGTGCAGAGGCTACTCGACCTTGCTAAGCAGGAAGACGCTTCGTGCGTTGAAGAGGCGGTACCGGACCTCGTCTCTCTCGGCGAGGTTCAGAAGGTATTGCAGAACCTAGTCAGGGAAGGTATCCCCATCAGGGACCTCGTGACCATCATGGAAAGTATGGCGGATGCCGCCAGGATTTCGAAAGATGTGGATTACCTCACCATGAGGGTCCGCGAGGGGCTTTCGCGGCTTATAACCAAGGAGGTCGGGCTCGACAAGGGGCCTTTCCCGGTAGCCACCTTGGACCCTGCTTTCGAGAGGGAGATCATCGAGGCGACGAAGAAAAGCGACAGAGGCTCGTACGTGGCGCTCTCGGCCCA
>DUSU01000023.1 GCA_012842425.1 Candidatus Fermentithermobacillaceae bacterium
GACGATCTGCCCCGCGACGTCTACTGCCGCGAGAAGAGCCGCCGCCATGAACCCTATGAAGAGGCCGTAACCGATCTCTCCCAGTAGCGCCACCGCCGTTTCCGCGTAGGACTCGCCCATCGGAGCAGCCTGGACCACGGGCATCAAGAGGAAACTGACCAGGAGGCTGAGCCCGACCTTGACTGCGGGAGGGATAAACCTCGCCGCCAGGACCGGAGCGGTCACGAATATGCCCGTTGTCCTCAGGAACACGCACATATAGCCGAAGAGCGCGTCGCTCATGTCTACCATTTGGTCACCTCTCCCGGGCTACACGGGTCTCCTCTCACATGAGTCCCGGCAAGTTCTCAATGAGCCTCTGAGTGAAGCCCGCCACAGTTCGAAGCATCCAGCCTCCGAACAGGAGGAGGCTTACGACAACAGCCAGCACCTTGGGCACAAAGGCCAGCGTCTGGTCGTGTATCTGCGTAGTAGCCTGGAACACCGAGATGAGGAATCCCACTGCCATGGATATCCCAAGGCAGGGGGCAGCAACAATGAGTACGGTGGTGAGGGCTTCTCTTCCTATTGAAATAGCCTGGTCGAAAGTCACAAGAGGCCCCTCCCTTCTCACGCGAATCCGCCAATGAGCGACTTGGTTATGAGACTCCACCCGTCTACGAGCACGAACAGGAGGAGCTTAAACGGCAAGGATATTAGCACCGGCGGGAGCATGAGCATTCCCATGGACATGAGAGTCGATGCCACCACCATGTCGATTACCAAGAACGGCAAATACAAGAGGAACCCCATTTCAAAAGCCGTTCTAAGTTCTGAGATTACGAAAGCGGGAACTACTTGGAAAAGGGACATGTCTTCCGGGCTCTGCGGCGCTTCTTCCCCTCCCAACGTGGCGAAGAGGGCAAGGTCTTTTTCCCGGGTCTCCCTTAGCATGAACTCTTTCATCGGTTGCGAAGCCAGAGCGAAGGCCTCCTGCCCGTTTATCTCCCCTGCTATGTAGGGCTGCAGTGAAACCCTGTACACTTCTCCCCAGGTAGGAGTCATGACAAAGAACGTGAGGATTAGGGCGAGTCCTATGAGCACTTGGTTAGGTGGTGTTTGCTGGGTGCCCAGTCCGGACCGCAGGAACGAGAAGACCACGACCATTCTCGTGAAAGACGTGGTGAGCATCACGATGGCCGGGGCCAAGGAAAGGACGGTGAGAAGGCCCAGTATGCCCAAGGATGTCCCAAGTCCGCCCTGGGGTGTCTCCCCCCCTATGGTGATGTCGATTTCGGGTATGGGGAGCGTCGCAGGAGCAGCGCTACAGACCGCTGCGGAGACAAGGCACACGCCCAAGACGAGAAGCGATGCCACAACAAAGGTAAACTTCTTCCGGGAAAACCTCTTCCCAATCTTCCTGAGTTCGTCCGCGAGTAGCGCCGGAAATCCTAATGGCTCCTCCGGAGTCCCGGCGAGATGAGGGGCGCCGGCCGGTGCACCGGTTACCGGACTCTGGCTTTCGGTGCCCTCATGCGGGCTCAACTCTCTGATGAGGTTTACACTGTGATCGGTGACGCCAATAAGGAACCTGCTTTCTCCCGAGCGGATGAGGCAGACCATCCTGCTGCCACCCAGCCCAAGAGTCTCAAGGATCTCAAGGGTCTTGCCCGGTTTTCCGGCAAGACTTGTTTTTCCGTACTTCTTGACCAAAAGGAGACACCCGAATACCAGGAGCCCCATAAAACCAACTATCTTGAGAAGTTCAGCGAAGAGCGGATTAGAACCCATTATGTCGCCGGAGAAACCGGCGGGCACCCCCCTTATCTCTATCCCGCTTGGTTTCCGTGCCGTCTCATGCGGTTTTCTCTCTAGATTTCTTTCTTAGCGCTCCTATCTATGGCCCTTTTCGAGACTATGTCGGTGATCCTCACTCCGAAGTTCTCATCGACCACAACGACTTCTCCGTGGGCGAAGAGCTTTCCGTTGACGAGTACGTCCACATTCTCGCCTGCGGACTTGTCGAGTTCGACAACCGACCCCACCGTCAGGTTCAGGAGATCCCTCACGCGGCACCGTGCCCGTCCCAGCTCAACGCTTACGGCCAGAGGAACGTCCAGGAGAGCGTCCATGCCCGCCACCGGTGTTTCCGTCTCGACATCCTTGGAGAGTTCTTCGAAGGTGACCGGCTGCACAGAAGGCACGGGCTTCTCCACAGGCTTCTCTTCGATTTCGCTCTCTATCTTGGGAGTCGCGCCGGCCTCCTTGACTTCCTTGCCTTCTCTGACTTTTTGGGCGGCGGGCTTCTCCTTTGGCTTCTCCGCAGTCGCACCATCTTCTTTTGCCGCCTCAAGGAGCAATGCATCGATGTGGTCTTGGCTGAGATGCTCGTTCATGGGACTAGATCCTCCTCCCCGTCCTCCGCTACGCCTACTATTCGCGCGGCAAGTCTACCTCCGATCCTTCCGATCTTGGCAATAAACTTGGGTTTGCCGAAAACGCAAATAGTCGCATAACCGTCTTTTGGTGTGGTAAGGTCAATGATGTCTCCGGCTTCCAGAGACAAGAGATCTTGCACTGACAGGACTGCTTGTCCGAGCCTGCAGCTTAGGGGCACCTCAACTTCTTGAAGGGCGTCTGCTACGGTGTCTCCGTCCCCCTTGTCCTCTGCGGCGCTCCGCCCTCGAGAAAACCACCGGGTTGCCGAGAAGGCGGGGAGCACAGGTTCGAGCAAGGTGTAAGGCAGGCAGAACTGAAGCGTGCCCGTCTGGGAGCCGAACCTAATGGCTACGCTCACAGACAGGACCATGTCGTTGGGCGGAAGGGCCTGCTGCACGAAAAGCGGGTTCACTTCCATAGCCGAGATCACAAGATCTCTCGCGTCGATCCGGTACTCTCGAAGGGTATCTCTAAAAATGTCCACTATCGACTGGGCGATACGTTTGCTCATGGCGAGCTCGATCTCTGTCAGGGACCTATTCACGCCGGGTGAGGTCCCTCCGCCCCCGCAAAGCCTGTCAAGCATCGGAAGGACCACCCTCATTCCGATACTTACGAGCATATTGGACGGGAGCTGCCCCCAGTTCACGATACCCACGCAGCACGGGTTCGTGAGTTCCTTGGCGAACTCCTCGTACGTGACCTGGTCGACAGAACTCACGCCGGCGTGAATGGCCATCCGGAAAAGCGCCGAGAAGTGCGAGGTGAGCTGCCTCGAGAAGTTGTCGAAGAGAAGCTGCGCACCCCGCAAGTGGTCCTTCGAGAACTTGTCGGGCCTCTTGAAATCATAGACCCTCAGTCTCGGCTTGGCTATCTGAGGTTTTGTCTCGGTCTCGTCCTTCTTTATGAGCGAGTTTATGAGATCCTCAATCTCTTTCTGTGATAGAGCCAAGCCGTCTCCCCCCTTTTTCCTCGCGTCTATTGGATCACAAACTCAGAGAAGTAAACGTTCTTCACGACGTTCGGAAACTTGGTGTCCATCCACTCACGGATTTCTTTCTGTAGGTTTCTGAGTCCGTTCTCTCCGGATAGGTCCGCGTATGTCTTGGCCCTGAGGAGCGCGTATACATCGGTCTTGAGCTCGCTTGCTCGATCGGTAACCATCGTGCTCCTCTGGGCGTCGATTTCGAGATCGACCGTGACCTTGATGTAGCGTCCGCTATCCGCCAGGTTGGTCAAGAACTGTCCTAGACTTATGAGAGCGAGGTTTACCTCGTCCTCGGCTTTGGTCTCTTGACGATCTCCGAACATCGGGAAGCCCCATACCTTGGAAGCCGCCACGTAGCCCACCCCCGCCGTCACGACCAAAGCCAGGACTACCAGCAGGACTTTCCTCATGCCTCTCACCTCCGTCCACCCATCTCTACCCTTCTATTGAACCGGGGGTTCGCCCCCCGCCAAGGAAGGCCTCAGTATGACGATATCGACTCTCCTGTTGCGCTGCCGGCCTTCGGCCGTCTCATTTGTGTCGATAGGTCTAAACTCGGCGTATCCGGCAACCTGAAGCTTGTTCTCCCGGACGCCGCTCTTCTCTATGAGGAACCTGACAACAGACCCCGCGCGCCCGCTGGAAAGTTCCCAGTTTGACGGGAACTTCTCGGTGTTTATGGGCCAGCTATCGGTGTGCCCTTCGACCCTTATGGGGTTCTCAAGGTCTTTGATCATCTTGCCTACCTGGAGGAGAGCCTCTGCCGCCTCGGGCCTAAGGTCTGCGCTTCCCAGGTCAAAGAGGACCGAATCGGCGAAGCGGAGAATGAGCCCTCTCTCATCCATCTCAACCGAGACTTTTTCCGATAATCCCACGGCGGCCAGCTCTCGTGAGAAAGCTTCGCCCGTCTGCCTCAGCTGTTCGAGCTCCATAGCGACGATGGCGGCCATGGGGTCTGGTAGCGGGGTCGAGCCTCCGGCACCGGGGAGGATGCTGCCGGCGCCGGTTGACATCACTCCGACCGCTGACCCGTACGACCGTACAGCGGCGTCGAACTTCTCGGCGTTCAAGACCGAAACTGCGAAAAGCAGAATAAAGAACGTCCAGAGAAGCGTGACCATATCGGCGTAAGAGGTAAGCCAGGGTTGGGTCCTTGGCGGGTCCTCAGTCCGAGTCAGCCGCGACACCGCTCTGCGCCCCCCTTCTGCTCGGCAGGGTGATCTGCTCCCGCTCTTTCGGCGACAGGAAAGACTTCAGTTTCTCCTGGACGATTCTTGGGTTGTCGCCTGCCTGGATAGACAAGACTCCTTCGATTACGGCTTCCTTGACGAATATCTCACGCGCGCTGCGGTTCTTTAGTTTGTTAGCGATGGGCAGAAAGACCATGTTGGCGAGCACTGAACCGTAAAAAGTAGTGACCAGCGCGACGGCCATGCCCGGACCGATCTCGTCTGGCTTGTTCAGTTTTAAGAGCATCTGGATGAGGCCGACCAATGTGCCAAGCATACCGAAAGCCGGAGCCATGGATCCCAAAGTCTCGAAAACAGACTGCCCCATTCTGTGCCGCTCGGCCACAAAGGCGATCTCGGTTTCGAGGATGTTTCTCACGAGTTCTTGGGTCGTGCCGTCGACCACCAACCTGATACCCTTCTGGAGAAAGGGGTCCTTGAGGTCGTTGGCATCTTCGTCCAGAGCCAGTAGACCTTCTCTTCGCGCCTTGTCCGCGAATCTCACAAGGGTGTTGATTGTCTCGCCAATGTCTTCGTCCTCGGTAAAGTACGCTTGCTTGGTGATCTTAAGCACGTCCAGGAACGTCCGGAGGGGGAAACTCATCAGCGTTGAAAAGATGGTTCCTCCAAGCGTGATGAAGAGCGAGCCGGGGTCCCAGAACGGCCGGAGCGACCCGCTCATCATGATCCCGATGAGGACGACGGCGAATACCGCGATTGACCCTATCAGTGTCGCCAGATCCATATCAACACCCCGTTTCTATCCTCTGCCCCGGCGGAAGAGACCCCTAGTCCCTCCGCCGGGGCCTAAGCCTCTTACCGCTTCAGGTTCACGAGCTCCTGGAGAAGCTCATCTGAAACCGTGATAATCCTCGAGTTTGCCTGGAACCCTCTCTGAGTGATGATCATCTGGGTAAACTCTTCAGAGAGGTCAACGTTGGACATTTCAAGCGAGCTGGGGGCTATCGTCCCACGTCCCGCCGTACCTGCCTCACCGATGTCGGCGGTGCCCGAGTTGTTCGACTCAACGTACAGGTTCTTACCGAGCGCCTGGAGGCCGGCAGGGTTCGGGAAACTGGCGATGGCCAGCTGGCCCAAGATCCTCGTCTGACCGTTCGAGTAGAACCCAGTGATAATACCCCTGGAGTCGAAGGTGAAGGACTCCAAGGTACCCGTCGGATGGCCGTCAATAACGTCAGTGTCGATGGTCGACGGGCCGGCCACCTGGGTCACCTTGCTGAAGTCCAGGGTCAGGGTGATGTTGTCGACTCCTGCCGGGCCAAACGCGATGGTGTTTGTATCGACACTCTGAAACCTACCCTGGGTGTCGAAAGTGATTGTTCCTCCGTCTCCGACAGCATCCGGATGGCCGCTCACTACTTCCCACGACCACTCGTTTGCGGCGGTCTTCTCGAACTGTATGGTGAGCGTGTGGGTGCCGCCCTGTGAGTCATACACGGTAATGGGTACTTGCTGAGTGGTGCCGACCGGAGCCTCTGAGTTCAGGTTCCTGTACCAGCCAACATTCGTGGTCGCCTTGGCCCCCATGTTTGAACCCAAGGCTATCTGTATTGGCTGGAGCAGGTTCTCAGGGCGCTGGGCCGGGAGTTCACCGGTTGTAGGATCTACGACCCACCCCAGGACCTTGCGTCCTTCGGGGTCAACCAGGACACCGTCTCCGTCGGTGCCAAAAGCACCGACCCTGGTGTAGGCCCTTTGACCGCTCTCAAGGACCACGAAATAGCCCTTGCCCTCTATCGCTACGTCCGTCATCCTCGACGTGGGCTGTAGGTTGCCGGACGTATGGTTGATGTCGATGCTTCCGACAGTAACACCCAAGCCCACCTGCATCGGGTTGGTGCCGCCGCGAGATCCTGCGTCAGTGCCGGACGGCGAGCCTGCCCCGCGCAAAGTCTGGCTAAAGACCTCCTGGAACGTCACCCGAGAGGACTTGAACCCGGGTGTGTTCACGTTGGCCACGTTGTTGCCTATTACGTCCATCCTGGTCTGGTGGGTCCTAAGACCCGACACAGCGCTGAAAAGCGAACGCATCATGGTACTTCGAAAACCCCTTTCTCTTTTTTGGGTCCCCGGCTCTCCTTCACTCGTTCCGGAGAGCTTGGCCTCCCAGAAAGGGTCCGGCCCGGGTACCGCTTTGTTCTTCTTGACTTACCTGTCAACCAGCACTGCGCTGTCTATGGAAGTGAACACGTTTTCCTTCATCCGCTCTTCGGGGATCACGGTGATCACCGTCCTCGTCTGAGGGGCTACCACGAACGCGACCCCTTTCATTAGCACTAGCGTCGACCTTGCGCCCTTGGCGGAAGCCGTATCTACGGCTTCCTCGAGTTTCGCGAGCTTCTCGGCGTCGATGCCCTCGCCCCAAGTCTTGAGGCGCTCCTCAGCGTGCTTCGAGAACGTGACCTGCTGAGACTTTTTGACCTCGGACAGCACTTCCGCGAACGACTTGACGCCTGGATCTCTCCGGACCTGCTCGGGTCGTCCGCTTCGTACCGGGGCCGGCGACCTGACTTCCAACCTCGGATCAATGACCCTAACCTGCATCTTCCTCTACCTGCCTCCCTGGATCTCCGGCCTCCGGAGCTTCCACCGCCGCCTCAGGAGCGACAGGCTGTTCAGCCTCTGCGACTTGGGCGACAGGCGGTTCCGGCGCGGGGCCTACGAAAATCAGGCTCTCTACCGGCACCAGGTATTCCCCGGACTTCACCATGAGGCGCCCCCCGTAGTAGCAAACCGACTCGACGACTCCTTCCACAATCCCGTCCTCAACGTCTGCCATGAACGTCTTGCCGATGAGATTGGCGGCACTCAGGAGACCCTGATTGGCCTGAATTCCCAACAAGTACTGGAGAGTTGCCTGTACGGTCTGGTTCAGCTCCCCGATCTGAGTCGCGCTCGAGAACTGGGCCATCTGAGCCAAGAACTCCTGTTCCTTTATGGGTTCCATGGGGTCCTGGTAACGGAGCTGTGTCAGCATGATCTTTAGAAACTGATCCTGCAGATCTCCGGCCTTACCCGTCTGAAACCCATTGGACACGGCGCTGCCGTATATGCCGCTCACTCCATCTATCGCCAAGTCATCCGCCTCCTTTCACTTTTCTTACACGATGTAATCCAGGTGGCTGCCCGATAGTGCCGCGCGATACGGCGTCGCGGCCTGGCTCGAGACCATCTCGACTCCGAATGACCGGGCAGACCTCCGCCTCGCCGCGCTCACGCTGCTTCCCCGCTCACCCCACGAAAAAGCCTCTTGAGGATGATCTTGATCTACAGAGAAACCTGCCAGCGTGAGTCCCATCTCGCTGAACGACCTCGCCAGATATCCGGCCGACCTCTCAAGAGCCTGCATGGCCTCGTGAGACTGTGCGACGAACTTCACTGCGACTTCCTGGCCTCTGGCGGTGAGGACTGCGGTAACGCTGCCGAGGCGTGGCGGATCCAGCCTGAGCTCAACGCTCCTCGGGAGTCTCTTTAGGGCTTCCTCCCTAAGGCGTTCGGCAAGTTCGCGAGCATTGCTGAGGGATACCTCTCCGCGCTGTGCCTCGCCCACTACTTCCCCGGAGGGAGCCGGGCTAAGCGCATTTTCCACAGTCGCCGTGTGCACGACGGCCCCGGTGTCTCCATCTTCGACGGCTTCCGTTTCCTCAAAGGGGCCCCTGCGCGTCCTGTCTGCAACGGACCTGTTTTCGCGGTCGAAGTCCGGAGAACCGGCCGCCTTGGTTGACACGAACCGATCAGAGCCGCTTGCTCGTACCCCGACTGCTTGTTCTTCATCGGCGGCCGGAGCAGGAGCTGCTTCAGCACCCGCTGCGGGCTCAGCAGGTCCTGCGGTCCGTCCCGCCCGGGACACAGACCCTTCCGGCCCCGCCTCGATCGAGCTCACGTGCTCGCTTACGAGTCGAGCGGTGTTCGGCAGGTCCTCATTTACTTGGTGGAGTTCAGGGACTTCCTGACTCACCTCCGTGAGGCCCGCGCCATGGGAAATCCCATTCGCATGGGTCAGAGCGTCGGGCAGAGCAGGCCCCCGAAGCACCTGTTCCCCGCTCTGGGGAGGCTTGTCCGAACGCAGAAGTTCTGCCGGAGCGGCAACAAACCGCTTCTGCACTGAAAAACCCTGCAGGGTGACCGGCTCAGCAGTCGGACCTGAAGTCTCCCAGGCATCCGGCGTCGCCCGCACAGACCCTGCTTCTGCGTCTCCAGGCACCCCAAAAACAAGCCCCGGAAGCTCCATTGCCGGCCCTACGGCTGAATCGGTGACTCCCGAGACTTCTCCCTGAACTCCTTCCCCTTCGCATGATGAAGCGAGGGACGGAGGCACGAGAGCACCGGGTAGTCCTATGGTACCGAATGCCGCAGCCACGAGCGCCGAGAAGCTCCCGTAAGCCTTCCCTTTACCGGCGACGTGTCCGGTGGCAGACTGCACCTGAACATCCCGGCCGGGTGCTATAACTCCTAGTGCCGCTTCGAATCCAAGGATCATGGCTTTCTCTTCTCACCTCTCTTTCGCCCTCAAGAATCGATCTGCTCCGATTTCGTCCAGGGCCTTTGCTTGCTCCCACCAGAAGGCCTCCATGTACTCGCGCAGCTTGTTCTCGCGGTGCTTCTCCAGTGCTCGCTCCTCCTGCGTCCGCCGGATGGCGACTTCCCTGGCCTTCCTGGTGATCTCGCTCTTGGCTTTCAGGTCGGTCGTGTGACGAAAGATCTCGTTGTCGATCGACTCGCTGAACCGCATCATACTCTTCATGAGCTGCGAGTCGAGCCGGCCTGAGAGAGCGCTCCGCATTTCCCGCGCCGCTTCCTCTCTCGCCTCACGAGCGGCATTAAGCCTGGACTTAACCGCATTCTCGTTCCTCTGGGCTTCTCCCAGCTTCTCTTCGGCAAGCATCTTGTGGAGCCGCCTTATCTCGAGAACTCGCTCCAGAGGAAACTCGAACTTCTTCAAACCCGTCCCCGTCCTTTATCGGCATTAACCCGGATTTGCTGAACTTCCTAAACTGCCCGGCTTTCTGAAAAGAGGCCAGTAAGCATTGCGACTGTTTCTTCGAAAGAGTGCTTTTCGTCTACGCCTTGCCTAAGGAACTCGTTAACCCTGTCCACGTAGTTGATTGCATGGTCTATGCGATCATTTGAACCCTTGACGTAGGCTCCTATGTTTATGAGGTCCTCCGCCTTACGGTAGGTGGCCAGCACTGCCCTGAGCTCCTTGGCTGCCTCTCTCTGGGCCTCGCTGGTCACGGCAGTCATAAGTCGCGACACCGACGCCAGGACGTCGATTGACGGATAGTGTCCCAGTTGGGCCAGGTCGCGGGACAGTACAATATGTCCGTCCAGAATTCCCCTGGCTGCGTCGGCTATCGGCTCATCCATGTCGTCGCCTTCAACCAGGACCGTGTAAATCCCGGTGATACTGCCGGTGGAGCTCTTCCCTGCCCGTTCAAGAAGTTTAGGAAGATGAGCGAATACGGAAGGCGTGTATCCCCTAGTGGTCGGAGGTTCTCCGGTCGCAAGTCCCACTTCACGAAGGGCCATGCACCACCTCGTGAGCGAGTCCATCATAAGGAGGACCGACATCCCGCGGTCGCGGAAGTACTCGGCGATGGCCGTGGCCACCCACGCGGCCTTGATCCTCATGAGCGCAGGCTCATCCGAAGTGGCGACGACAACCACTGAACGCTTAAGTCCTTCGGGGCCAAGGTCCCTTTCTATGAACTCCCGGACTTCGCGGCCGCGCTCGCCGATTAGGGCGATCACGTTCATATCTCCCGACGTGTTCCTGGCTATCATGCCCATGAGGGTAGACTTACCTACGCCAGACCCGGAGAAGATGCCGATCCGTTGACCTTCGCCAAGGGTTAGGAGACCGTCTATGGCTTTCACTCCTGTGGCCAGCGGCTCGCGTATCCTGTCTCTCTCCAGGGGCGAAGGCGGGCGTTCTGTGGCGGGATAATGCTTGTCCACTGCCCACCACGGTTTCTTGTCCATCGGGAATCCCAGGGCATCCACGATCCGTCCGAGCATGCCCTCTCCCACCGGCACCTTGAGCTGCCTGCCCGTTGCCTCGACGGGCGTCCCCGGCGCCACGCCGTCCAGTTCGCCGTATGGCATGAGGAGTACACGCCCGTCTTTGAAGCCGACCGCTTCGCTGAGAACCGGCACGCCCGAATCGGGCAGGAGATAGCACATCTCGCCCATCTTGACTTTGGGTCCAGAAGACTCGATGAGCAAGCCCACCACGTCACGCACTACACCGCCGTAGGTGAGCGGCTGAGCCGTCCTAACCGTCTCCTCATAAAGCTGGAAGGACACGTCGTTCATGCCGTCTCAACCCCCAGGACTTTCTTGCGGGCCTCGGCTAGGGCGATAGCGATTGAGCGTATCTGGGATTCAATCGTCACATCCACATAGCCGTGAGGCGTCGAAACAATGGCTCCCCCCGCTACTTCCGGATCTCCCACAACATCCATTGACCTCGCTCCAAACTCCCTCCTCAGGGTGGGGACCTGCCCCTCCACCAGAGAGACGAGCTCGGGCGGAACCTTGAGTGAGAACTCCCGCTCATCCTTGAGGGCGGCGAGACCCTGCCGGATGAGGCCAATTATCACCTTTGGATCGGCCCCGAAAGCGTCTCCAAGGACCTTGCGGCTGATCTCGA
>DUSU01000024.1 GCA_012842425.1 Candidatus Fermentithermobacillaceae bacterium
CGCAGAGCACTTCCTGGTCGGCTCGGCGACTGCTTACGGCATTGTCTACACGATCCAAAACCAGATAGTCCCCCGTATTGTTGACGACATCATTGGAAGAGGAAAATGGGGGTATGTATTCGGCGCCATCTTGGGGCTTCTCATTTACTTCTCGTTCGTGAAAGGACAGGAATGGATAGCGCGGATTACAATGGGCTTCTGGATAGGTTACGGCGCGGGGTACAGTCTGGCCTACAGCCCTCCCGTGTTCCTTAAACAGGTGACCGACACCTTCATCAACCTGCGTACGGGAGACTTCATCAAGAGTTTCAACAACATCTTGTACTTCCTGGTAGCCGTAACGGCGCTGGTGTACTTCGCGTTCACGCTTAAGAAAGACAAAGGTCCTCTCTACTACGGTTCTAGGTTCGGCCGCTATGCCTTGATGGTCGCCTTCGGCTCCGCCTATGGTTCCATCACTATGGCGTACCTGTCGCTTATCATCGGACAGCTTGAGATCATACTTAGAGACACGCTGCACCTTATCAAGTAGGCGTATTGGTTGAAACTGCTGACGCTAGCGATCAGGACCGGGGATGGAAGGATGTCTTTCCATCCCCGGTTTTCATTCTTTGCTTCTGGCGCGGTTAGCGCCCTAGGGCAGTCTGGTGATGTCCCTCTTGGTGAAAGGACAGGGTGCGGATTTGCTATAGGCGGTGTGGTCTTGGCGGACCAGATAAGGAGTCTGGACTGGGTGGCAAGGCATGCCGAGTACATTGTGATCCTTCCTGAACATGTCACGGGTGAGGTCATAGCGCGGCTTCGGGTCTTGCTTGATTAGGCGATCTTCTGTCAACTGTCGAGCTCGTTTGTGTCAACGCTAAGACAATAGTTTGGCCGCTTCCGTCTGCCTCTGGAATAAGGCCGAACAGAGCAGCCATACCGTCTGGGGCTAGCTCGTGCATCCAAGAGCATAGGCGCGATCTAGAAGCATCGTCTTGACGGTTTGTCTCATCGCTGTTTCAACTAAGAGTGAAACAATATTGAAACGGGGTTCTCCGAGTGGCTGAGATCGCGTTCATCGCTCCCTACAAAGGCCTGGCTGAACTAGCCGAGAGGGTCGCCGGTGGCCAGATCGACATACGCACCGGCCGAATTAAAGTGGGCGTCAGACTGGCCAAAGACGCTGTGGCCAAGGGCGCGAAAGTGGTGATCAGCAGGGGGATCACTGCCTGGCTCATCGGCGGTTCGGGACTCGGAGTGCCCGTCATCGACGTACCAATCACCGGTTATGACCTACTGCGGGGCTATTTCCAGGCGAGAAAGATAGGTCACCCAGTGGGGATCCTCGATGTACCCGAAGTCCTCAGCGGGGTGTCAACCCTGGAAGACATCTTGGGAGAACGCATCATACAGGTGCCCCTACTGAACCAAGCCCAAGTGGAGCAAGGCATTGTGAGGCTCAAGGAACTCGGCGCGAAAGTGGTCATGGGCAAGATCGCCATGGCCAAACTCGCCGAGAAGCGGGGCATGAGAGGCATCATCATCGAGTCGGGCGAGGAGGCCGTCAGGCAGGCGCTCGCCGAGGCCAGGCGCATGCTTGATTTCATGAAGATCGACAGGCAGAGCGCCGAGAGGATCAAGGCCATAGTGGACTGTTCCTATGACGGCGTTATCGCCGTCGATAGCGAAGGCATGATCACTGTTTTCAACTCCGTGGCCGAGAGGATAACCGGCATCAGGGCTTCCCAAGCGATAGGCAGAAATGCAGCCGTTCTGTTTCCCGACTCGCGGGTGAACGTCGTTTTGGAGAACGGCCAGAATGCCCTCGGGGCAATACACGAACTGGGCGCTGCACGTGTTGCCGCCAATTATGTCCCGGTGATGGTGGACGGAAAGGTCCAGGGAGCGGTCTTGACCTTCCAGGAAGTCGGGGAAGTCCAGGAGACCGAGCGGAAGATAAGAGTTCAGAGCGCCGCGAAAGGCCACGTGGCGAAGTACAGTTTCGGCGACATCACGGGTTCAAGCGTCATCCTCGCGCAGACGCTGGAGAAGGCGAAGAAGTTCGCCGCCGTAGGTTCAACAGTTCTGATCCAGGGCGAGACCGGCGTGGGTAAAGAGATGCTCGCCAGCGCCATACACCGTGCCAGCGACTACCGGCGCGGTCCCTTTGTGGCCGTGAACTGTGCCGCACTGCCGGAGAGCCTCCTCGAGAGCGAGCTTTTCGGCTATGTCGAGGGCGCGTTCACCGGAGCGAGGAAAGGCGGCAAGCCGGGCCTTTTCGAACTCGCCCACGGCGGCTCCATCTTCCTTGACGAGATTAGCGAGATGTCCGAGAGGCTCCAGGCGAGAGTCTTGAGGGTTATCCAAGAGCACGAAGTGATGCGGCTCGGGGACGACCGGGTTATCCCTGTGGATGTACGGGTAATCGCTGCTACCAACAAGGACCTATGGGAACTGGTAAAGGCGCGGCAGTTCAGGCCCGATTTGTACTATCGCCTCAATGTTCTCAATATCGCTATGCCTCCGCTACGGCAAAGAAAAGAAGACATCCCGGTTCTCGCCGACAGTTTTGTACGCGATTTTGCCCGCCGGTTCCGCAAAACCATCGCCGGACTGGAGCAGGAAGCCGTGCAGGCGCTTCTTGATCACGATTGGCCGGGAAACATCAGGGAACTTCAGAACGTCATTGAGAGGGCTTGCATCCTGACGGACACTCCGGTCATAAGCCGCGCCCTCATAACGCAGTGCATGGGTGCCGCCGTCCCGGAAGAGGGCGAACAATCTCGTGGAACGAAAGGTACTGAAACACGCCGTGGCCGGAAAAGAAGGACCATCGATAGGGCTGCCATTCTCGATGCCCTCGCGAAGACGGGGCAAAACCGTACCGAAGCGGCCAAACTGCTGGGCATAGGGAGGACCACCCTCTGGCGTAAGCTCAAGTAGCGAGTGTTTCATACGCGAGATTGAAACACCTCTTCCTCTTGTATACCTGTCAAAAGACATCGAATCCTGCGCCCATTATTCGGCTAACCTACCGTGGGCAGGCAAGTCTCGTCTTGCCAGAAGTCGCCACAGGCTCGCGGAGATATTGGCACGGATCTTGCTACTCTCATTTGATGACTAGGTTTTCTCAGGAAGGATGTTCGGACGTGAACCGGCTGTATGAACATCTCTCGAAGGCAGCGGGTGTGGACAGTATATCACCCGGAGAGGATCTGAAGATCAGGGTCGACCTTGCCGTTGCCCATGACGGTTCGGGCCCCGCGGTAGTTGACAGGGCTCTCGAGGTAGGCCTCGGGCCTGTTTTTGACCGTGACAAGGTCCTGTTCTTCTTCGATCACTGTATCCCTGCGCCGTCCGTCAAGGCGAGAGAGAACCACCTCAAGATCCTGAAGTTCTGCAGGCAGCGCGGCATCAAGGTATACCACCACGGGGAAGGTGTCATCCACCAGGTTATCCTTGAGGAACACAGGCTGGAGCCCGGATCGATCCTGGTCGGAGCCGACGGGCACGTGGCGACGGCGGGAGCTTACGGAGTTATCGCCTTTTCCGCTGCTCCGGCTGAGCTGGTGGAAGTGATGCGTTCCGGCGTCTATAGAACCCGGATTCCGGAAGTCGTAGAGATAGATATCGGCGGCGAGATACGTTACCCCACTACCGGCAGGGATATAGCTATCTATATCTTGGGCGCTTTTGGACACGGGGAGATTAGGGGAAAGGCAGTGCTGCTACGGGGTAGCGCAATAGAGAAGGCTTCGCTGGACGATCGGCTCACCATAGCCAACCTTGTTGCCGAGACGGGAGCGGTGACCTGCCTCGTTACGTGTGACGGCTCTCCAGGCGAGGCTCACTACACGTACTCGTTTGACGCCGGCGAGGTCCCGCCTATGGTCTTGCTTCCGCCCCGATCGGCAACCGGTGAGCGCGCTGACTCCACCGGCCCTTCCAGAGGTCCGGATCCGGTTGCAGTGCCGGTTAGCGAAGTGGCCGGGACAAAGGTGACCCAAGTCGTCATAGGGGCTTGTTCCGCGGGCAGGCTAAGCGACCTCCAAGCGGTAGCGGACGTACTGCGCGGAAGGCGCGTGGCCGACGGCGTGACGTGCGCAGTCATCCCTGCGTCCAAGAAAGTTGCAAACGAAGCGGACCGGTTGGGCATTTCGGCCGCCATACGCGACAGCGGGGCAATCATCGTGAACCCCGGTTGTGGGGCGTGTTACGGGGCGCACCAAGGTGTCCTCGCGAGTGGTGATGTGGCCGTATCGACGACCACCAAAAACGCGCCGGGGCGTATGGGCGAACCAGGGGCTGCCGTCTACCTGGCGTCGCCGGTTACCGCTGCCCGGGCGGCACTGAGGGGAATGCTGGCGGTTGAGTGATGTAGGGAGGGGCCCCTTCCCGCGAAGCGAGGGGCTTCCCGCGATGAACCACGGAGGGATGGACATGACTGACCGGCGGGTCTTCTTGCAGATCCCGGGGCCCACAAACATACCGCCGAGGATCCTTCAGGCGATGAACAGGCCGCTTGTGAACCACCGTGGACCCGAGTTTGAGGCGCTCATGAAGGAATGCCTCTCCGGGCTCAAGAGGGTCTACAAGACGGAGAGCGACGTTGTCATATTCCCCGGTTCAGGGAGCGGCGGCCTTGAGGCGGCGATCGTGAACACTCTGTCGCCCGGCGACAAGGTGCTTTCGGTCCGGCACGGCGTGTTCAGCGAGCGCTTCGGAGACATCGCCGCGGCGCACGGCGCCGATGTTGAGAAGATAGAGGCTGAGTGGGGAAGAGCAGTCGATCCGGCACAAGTCCTGGACCGCCTGGAGAAGGACGCCCACGGGAGCATCAAAGCCGTGCTCCTGTCTCACAACGAGACTTCTACTTGCGTAATCAACAACGTGGAGGCCATTGGGCGGGGGATGGCGGAACTCAAACACCCCGCGCTTCTCATGGTTGATGCAGTCAGCTCTCTGGCCATGGCCGACCTCCAGACCGATGCGTGGAACATCGACATCGTCATCTCCGCTTCTCAGAAGGGCCTAATGCTGCCGCCGGGGCTTGCCATCCTCAGTTTCAGCGAGAAGGCCTGGGAAGCTTACAAGACTGCCAAGATGGCAAGATGGTTCTGGGACATTAAGCGCATGGCCGACGCCCAGAAGCAAGGCAGGGTACCCTATACGATCCCGACCTCCCTCCTTTTCGGGCTGAGGGAAGCGCTCACCATGATCGAGGCGGAGGGTCTGGAGAACGTGTTCACCAGGCACACCCGACTCGCGAGGGGTGTCAGGGCTGCGGCGAGAGAGATGGGTCTCGAGGTCCTCCCGCCTGAAGAGGAAGCGTCGCCTACGGTGACTGGCGTCAAGATCCCCGCCGGCATCGAATGGACCAGCTTGAACGCTGCGCTTCTCGAGAAAGGTGTTGTGATGGGAGGTGGTTTGGCGAAACTGCAGGGCCGGATATTCAGGTTAGGGCACATGGGTTGGATTTTCGAGACCGAGCTCACGGGCATCCTCGCGACACTGGAGTCCAGTCTTGCCGGGCTCGGCTACAAGGTTGAGGCGGGTTCCGCAGTTAAGGGTTTCAAGCGCTCAGCGGTGATCTGATCGCAGGGAGGGATAAGAGTGGATCTAGCGGTTATTTCCCTCGTGGCTCTGGTAATCGCGGTTGTCGTTAGCATAGTCACGAAAAGGAATATCGGTACGCTCGCGCTTGGGTTGTCGCTAGTTGTGGGGCACTACTTGGGCGGGATGAAGGTCGCCGATATCATCAAGGGCTATCCTACCAGCCTGTTCATAACGCTGGCGGGAGTCACCTACTTGTTCGGACTGGCTCAAGTTAACGGGACCCTGGAGAAAATAACCAGGTATGCGATACAAAGCGTTCGCGGTAGAGTGGCCTTGCTTCCCATCGTACTCTTTTTCACTGCGTTCATACTGGCTTCGATCGGTCCGGGTCACATCGCCATATCGGCTCTCCTCGCTTCGCCGGTCATGCTGCTCGCCGAGGAAGTCGGTATTTCGCCTCTGCTCATGGCGTTGGTAGTGGGTAACGGCGCGCAGGCAGGCGCGATGTCTCCAATCGCTCCCACCGGCGTCATCGCCAAAGGGATACTCGACGGGATGGGGCTCACGGACGTCAGCGTGATTCTGTGGATAAACATGCTGGTCACGCACGTGGCCGTTTCACTCCTGGCATATGTCCTCTACGGCGGGCTTAAGCTTTGGAAGACGGGCAAGACGGCCGAGAGCGAGGCACTGGCCAACGTTAAAGTCGACCCCTTCGATCGTGCTCAGAAGCTTACCATCGCAGGTATCGTCGCGCTCATTCTCGGCGTCATAATCTTTAAAGTCGATGTCGGCCTCGGGGCGTTCGCCATCGGCGCGCTCCTCTCGCTCCTCAAAGTGGCCGATGAAGGCAAAGCCATTAAGGCCATGCCCTGGGGTACCATCCTCATGGTCACTGGCGTTACTGTTCTCGTTACCTTGATGTCCCAGATTGGCGGAATGGACCTGTTCGCAGACATCATGGCTAGGTTCTCCACGCCGTATACCGTGACGCTCGTGGTCGGCTTCGTCGCGGCCCTTATCTCCGCCTACGCAAGCACCTCCGGCGTCATTCTGCCGGCGTTCTTGCCGCTCGCGCCGACGCTCCTTGAGAAAGTTGGTTCCAACGAGCTCTTGGCGCTCGTCTCGACTATCGTAGTTGCCGGGCACCTCACGGACCTGAGCCCTTTGTCGACCACGGGAGCGGTGTTTATTGCCCAGGCAGGGCCAAAGACAGACAAGACCAAGCTGTTCCGAGACATGCTCATTTGGGGCCTGTCCATGTCGGTTGTGGGCGCGGTTGTGAGCTGGCTGTTCTTCACCGTGCTCAGAGTGCCTTAAGAGAGACCAGATTGCAGATTCGCGGAGCGGTGTACTGACTGTTGGTGGCTTGTTTGGAGCCCCCTTCGAGCATTCCCTGTGGGCTGCATGCTCTTATATAGAGACTAGGCCCGGCGAGGATGCCAGAAGGGGGCTCTTTATGCCGAACGCCCGGCAAGAGGGATCCGGGCTCGGAAGGACTAATACAAGAGGCAGCTGCCCGCGAGGAGATGCCTGTTGAGCGAATTGGGTGATACGGGAAAGGAAATGACGTATGGCGCAGAGGCCTAGGCGCATCGACCCGTTCCGAACCCTGCTCAGGGTCAATGCCCCTCTCCTTGGGGTACAGGTAGGAACGTGATCTTCGCTTTGCAGTTTCGTATGCCGACCCGGCGAGACATACAGAGAGGTGTCTGATGTTGAAACCCTTCACCTATGTCGGCGCATACAGGCTCATTATTGAGGCGAGGAAGAGGACCTGCATCATCTCTGCGTTGTGTATTCAGTGGCCCAGTCTGAGGGGCAAGTAAAGGAAGAAGGGGACGGCGAGGACTCGTTGGGCACCCGGTGGGTTGCGCTGGATGGCCTTCAGAGCGTCGAACTGAGCCCGAATGCTGAAATGGCGCTTTCAGGTGCCGGTCTCGACCGTATGATGAATCGGAGGGTTGTGTGAGGTGGCCAGAAGGTGCGATCCGGTAACCCGTTTCCAGCTTCTTGCGGCGACTATCGTGCTGCTTCTCCTGAGATCTGCCGGATGTGAGCGTAAGGACGATGGGATGGGTGGCCGTTGATCAGGCAGTAGGCTACGTTGTTCATTCTCACGAGTCAGGCTATTTTGAGTGACAAAGCATTAGCGGCTGCGCCCTACGCCACATCATCGAACTCGCCCCGCAGGTGTTCCCTGTTCGTCAGCACCTTTTGGCAGGAGGCGATGCCATGCCGCCGGGATATGTGATTACCGATGTCGGAAGTACCACCACTAAAGCCCTCCTCATAGGGCCGGAGGGGAAAGAAGCGCGCCTCATCGGAAGGGCCGAGGCCCCTACGACAGTGGAGAAGCCGTTTGAGGACGTGACGGTAGGGGTAAGGAACGCCCTCTGCAAGCTCGGAGAGATAGTCGGGCGCGAACTCGTGTCCGAAGTATGCCGGAATGTGGGTGAAGGGGCGCGCAGGGAATACCGGTACCTTTCCACTTCCAGCGCAGGAGGCGGCCTCCAGATACTTGTCTACGGATTGACAAAGAGCGTCACCGCCGACAGCGCCCGCCGGGCAGCCCTGGGAGGCGGGGCGATCCTCTTGGATGTCATGGCGACCGATGACGGCAGGCAAGGTTTCGTGAAAATGGATGCCGTCCGGAGCTGCAGACCCGACATGGTGCTAATTGCGGGAGGTCTGGATGGCGGCAACACCCAGTATGTTCTCGAGGTCTGCGATGTCCTGAACGCCGCCAAGCCTAGGCCTCGTTTCGGAAGCGGTTTCCGGATCCCGGTGATATACGCGGGAAACAAAGATGCGGCCGATACCGTGAGGGATACTCTTTCAGACCTCTACGACCTCACGGTAGTGGATAACCTGCGTCCCGCTCTTCACAGAGAAGTACTTGGACCGGCGAGAAGAGCCATCCACGAGCTCTTCATGTCACACGTAATGCAGCAAGCGCCGGGCTACGGAGAACTGATCACTTGGGTTGATGAGGACATACTTCCCACCCCGGCTGCCGTCGGGTGCATCATGGAACTCGTCGCGGATCGCCAAGGCATGAACATACTCGGCATAGATATTGGGGGCGCGACCACCGACGTGTTCTCGGTCATTAACGGCACGTTCTTCCGCTCGGTGAGCGCCAACCTCGGAATGAGTTACTCCTCGGGCAACGTCCTCGTTGAAGCAGGTCTAGAGAACATAGTAAGGTGGCTGCCGTTTAACGTGTCTCCCTACCGGGTTGCGGACCGGATTTTGACCAAACTGATCCACCCGACAACGCTTCCCGCCAGCCAGGAAGACCTTCAGATCGAACAGGCGCTGGCCACGGAGGCGATAAGGCTCGCGTTCTCTCAGCATAAAGAGGTGGCCGTTCTCCTCCCGAAAGACGCATCTTTCACCACCAGCCGGTACTTCGCCGAAGGGCGCGCCGGAACTCAGGATAAGGTGTCCGAAGCGGTTGACGTCTCCGAAATAGGCCTCTTCATAGGGTCCGGAGGCGCGCTTTCCCACGCCCCGAGACGGAACCAGGCAGCACTCATGCTCCTCAACGCCTTGCAGCCTGAAGGAAGAACGTTTCTCGCGGTTGACAGCGTGTTCATGATGCCGCACCTGGGTGTGCTCTCCGGTCTAGACCCCGAGGCCGCGCTCAATGTCCTTGAGAGGGACTGCCTTGTCCCGCTGGGCCCGGTCATTGCGCCGGCAGTGGTTGGGACTCCGGGGCAACCTGCGGTTTCGGTGAGCCTTACCGCCAAGGGGGAGAGGGTGACAGCGCTTGTGAACTCAGGTGATATACGGGTGATCCGCCTGCCGCAAGGGGAGAAGGCCAAAGTGGAGGTAGAGCCCCTTGGCCAGACGCGCTTCAAGGGGATGAGGCGCCTTGAGTTCGACGCCACAGGCGGGACCGTGGGAGTCATAGTCGATGCCAGGGGCCGGCCTATACGATTGCCGGAAGACCCTGACGAAAGGGCGCAAACGAATGCCAAGTGGGCTACTCAGATCGCGGCCTACGACCTAGTGGGATATGCGGCGAAGGCAGGTGACCGGGAGTGAAACCCGAACGTCTCACATATTTCCGTCAGATCCCTGCGTCGACTCGCATCGTTGTCTCGATAGGAGCCCGCGTCGAGCCGGAGACTGTCGTTGCTAAGATTGAGGCATTGCCCGGAAGGATGGCAAGGGTGAACGCCTCTTCGACGCTCGGTATCGAACGTCGTGACCTTCCCAATCGAATGGTCAAGAAGGTGGGGGACCACGTCAAAGCAGGCGAAACGCTTGCCGCCAGGTCTGAGTTCTTCGATAGGCGCGCCGCGAGATGCCCGGTGGACGGTGTGATTTCCGCCGTATCCAAAAACCTGGGCAACGTGTACATCCGCGAGATCGTTGACTTGGGCGAGAGCATGGGTCCGGTCACAGTCCACGCTGCCCGCGAGCTGCGGATACCTCCCGCCGAACTGCAGTGGCACCGCGCGCCCGGTGTGAAAGAAGGGGCCCTCATTGCCAAAGGGCAGGTCTTGGCCGCCCGCGACCGCGATCTACCCCGACACAAAACGGTGACTTCCCCGATCTACGGGAGAATCCGGGAGATCGATTATGAGGCAGGCACCATAACCATAATCCCGGTATTCCCATCGCCGGATGTGAAGGCGTACATCCGGGGCCGGGTCACGGCCGTGATCCCGGACACCGGTGTTGAGATAGTAGGCCAAGGCGTGAGGCTGGAGGGCGTATGGGGACTGGGAGGAGAAGCGTTTGGGCCTCTCCGTACGATCCGCGGGGACCTGGAAGCGCAGGTCCAAGTAGAGGAGGGGTCTATCCTTGCCGTCCAGGGAACCGCCTCGCATGAAGCCTTGCTCTCGGCGAAGGGTTCAGGGGCCGTTGGCGTCATTTTGGGATATATGCCTTCTGAGACCGTCCTGTCGCTGGTCGGGAGTAACGCAAACCTCGGCATCACCGGAGACAATGACGTGCCGTCCCCGATTGTGGTAATGGAAGGTTTTCATCCCGTTCCGATGCGGGAAGAGGTTTTCTCTGAGCTCATGAAGTACGAGGGCAAGAAGGTGTCCATAAGGGGAGTTACCCATATCAGGGCCGGAGTGATCCGACCCGAGGTTATCCTCCACTCGACCGGTGAAGGGGAGGAAGTGATGTAATGGCTTGGGGGGACAGCGGTTTAACTCTGTCGGCGCTGAGGGCCGAGATAGATTACCTTCAGAAGGACGGACCCTTCACACGCTGGCGGCTCTGCACCAACTTCACCAGCGCTCAAGGTATTCTGGACCGTTTTGGGGAGTGGCCGGATAACCTCCTGGAAGTCGAGAAACTGGACCCGCTTTATAAGGGTGAGCTCAAGGACGCTGTCCCCGGTCTTGCTGCCCCTGAGGGCGACAGCATCCGGCCCTTGTTTCCTTATCTAGACGAAGAAGAGGCAAGAAGCATCGCGAAAGTGTACGAGGCGGCCAAAGCCCGGGTCTATCCTGAGTTTGCCTCTTTCTTAGAAAAGGCGAAGTCGGAGCCCCTCTGCGGTGCCGAAGGGATGCTCTTGCCTGTCCAGACGCTCCTCGTATTCTCTATGAGAGAGCGTGAGCGCGAAACGGGCATTTGGGATATGAGGACGCCTGAGCAGCGCCTTGGAACGGTTTTTGCCTTGGGGTCTCACATCACGGGGATGTTTTCGAGGGTGAGCGCTCTTGTTGCCGGAAAGGGCATGCGGCTGTGCTTGCCCTGGGGAGGAGCCTACGGGGAGTACTGCAAGATCCTCCCGGTGCTGGAGAACCCCTACGGCGGCTGGATCCTGAGGACGGCCGATGAGGAGCTGAACGTCCTCATGGCGGGGCTGGTTGCCCGTCCGTTGGTGCTCCTCGAGCTCATAGACCCGTCCAAACTGCTGGTCCGCCGCGGTCAGGCTCGCCTCAACGTGGACGCCTTGCCGGCTTCGTCAGTTAACCCTTACCTGCCGGCACTCGACTCTGCCATGAAGAAGGTCAGCGGCGCAGCATCCCAATGCACAGAAACTCTGCTTCAGCTGTGGAGAACCGGACGGTACTCCTATCTTGAGGGCCCTGGGGACTACTTGGAAATGAGCTACTCCGTGCTGCTGGGACTCCTCTTTTCCTGGGCGATGGAGGACGGCCTGCTCAGGCGCCCGCCCGTGTTTGTGCCGTGGGGCGACGAGACGGTCCCGAAGAAGCCTGTGTTGGATACCGTCCTTCGCAGAAAAACAAGGTATTACGGCCTATGCATGCTTCGTGATGCCGACTCGCTTTGGGACGCCCTTACCAATCGACTAGGGGGTAACTGCCTTGAGTGATTTACAGGGACCCGTCCCGAATGGCCAGGTGGGCGTTCATGGTTTTCTAGCAAGGCGCGTACAAGACAAGAACGTCCTCAAACCTTTCTTACGGAGAAGCTGCTCGCGTCAAAGTCGGGGTTATCGATGCTGGCCAGTGCTCCGTAGAGTTCCCTTGGAGCCGTTCCCTTGGTGCCGGGCTCAAATGCCATAAGGTAGTACCAGTCTTTGTCGTTTCCCAGACGGTCTTTGGCCTTGAATGTCGCCCCAACAATCGTCCGGGCCTCTTCTTCCGAGTGCACCAGCCACCTGAGGTCAGAGGGTTCGGTGTTCAGAGCCGTGGAGTGAGGGTGCGATAGGAAGTGCTGGACTATCTCGTCGCGGACTTCTACATCGCCGCTTGCTGAAGGCTGCCCTCCCGAGAAGGCGCGATAGCCTGACAGAAGGTTTACCGCCACGAAGACGGCGATTAGGCTCATGACGAGGCTCATTCGTTTCTTTCGGGCATCACCTCTGCGATTACTTCCGGGCAGGACCTACGCACGGATGCAGGCGCTTGTGGGTTCGGTGTAGAGTATCTTACAGAGGTGTGATGGACCGGTCCTGCCATATAATAGACGCGTAAGGTAGGAAAATGATTCACTCAAAGGCAGACCTCTTGGGGCAAACCGTACTCCTGGAGAAAGCACCTTCATCAAGACGACGATTGAATGCTGCTATGATCCAATGAGAACGAGGAAACCGGGGTGCACATCATGTCCATGAGAGACGGCTCCTACTTTCCACCTGAAGGCGGGTTTCGCACCTTTGTCCTTCTGTGGGCTTTTCAGTCGCTGGCCGCGTTCGGCTTTCAGATCACGAGCTTCGCCCTAACCGTCTGGCTCACCACCGGGCTTTATCCGGGTCCCGAGCAGAAAGCCTTGCTTGCCGCAGCTCTCTCTATGGTGGGCTTGGCGTTTAGTCTGCCGAGCGTCCTGGTGGCCCCCCTTGCCGGAATCCTTGTCGACAGGACTGATAGGAAGACAGTGATGTTTTGGGCCAATGTCGGGTCCGGCCTCGTGAGTTTGTCCCTTGCCGTGGTCCTTGCGATGGGCGCTTTGCGGCTCTGGATTGTCGTTGCCGCCATGGTCCTATACGGTTTGCTCCAGTGCCTCCATACATCTGCGTTTGACACTTCTTACGCGATGCTCGTCCGTCCGAGCGAGCTCCCTAGGGCAAACGGCATGATGCAGACGGTGATGTCCATCGCCGGCATACTCTCTCCGGGCATTGCGGCCGGACTCATGGCCCTGCCCGGAGTGCTTGACAAGTCCCCCAACCAAACGTGGGTTGCGGGGCTTTTGGCCCGAGTCCCGAATGGCGCAGTGCTTCCCGTCGCAGTGGACGCCCTGGTCGTGTTTATAGCCGCAGGGAGCCTGCTATTCCTAAGAATACCCTCGCCGCGCGCTTCTGCCGAAAAAGGTAGACCGAGTTTGGTCGCGGATATCAGGGAAGGGATGACTTTCATCGGAAGGCGGCGCGGGCTCCTTTGGCTCCTGGCCACCTTCGCCGTCATTAACTTCTGTTCTGCCCCGGCGGGAGTGCTACGCCCAATGATCGTCCGCGACAACCTTGCCGGCGACTATGCGAGGCTGGGCCTGTCCTACGAGGGAGTTCTCGCTCTCATGACCTCGGCAGGCTCAATTGGCGGCGTGATCGGTGGGTTCGCGGTGACGGCGTGGGGAGGGCTTAGGCGGAAGAGAGTATACGGGGTGCTGGTCCCGCTCGTGATCGTCGGGCTGACCCAGGTCGTGTTTGGGCTCTCAACCGGCATCTATGTGTCTGTAGGCGCCATTGCCCTCATCTCATTCCTCATTCCTTTCGCCAACTCACATTCCCAGTCCATTTGGCAGACTGTGACGCCCCATGAGATGCAGGGCCGCGTGTTCGCCGTCCGGAGGGTTGCTGCCCAATTCACCTCGCCGTTAGGTACTGCTCTTTCAGGTGTGTTGGGAGCGGTTGACCCCGGGCTTGCCGTGGCCTTGTGCGGTGGGGTCGCGGCCGCGGTCTCATTACTTCAGTTTGGCAACCGGAAGGTGACCACGCTGGAGGATGACGTGCCGTCACCGGTCTCAGGGGAAGCCGCCTCTTGACCGGGTGTCCCTGACTTTATATCCGAAAAGAGGATTTCGGAGACGCGAGGTGCAAGAGTTTCGGGACGAAAGGGGGGTCCCGTTATGCCTACTCCGGCACCGAAGGAAGTAACTCGATACATCTCTCATACCAGGGTAACCGATCCCGGCACCATGGCCGCCGTTTACGAGGGGCTTCCTCAAGACATGGGCGGTCTTGTGGAGGTTATCCAGGGGGTTTTCCTTCACATCCACTGGGCGGAGCGATATGGAGTGACGCCGACTGAGGAACAGAAAGGGCACGTTCAGACGCGGCTCGTTTCGCGCATCCTTGAGATCGTGATGGACCTGGATGCCTCGCCGCTTACGACACGGCGTCCTCTGGAGAAGCGGTTCTACGGCAACTGTCGCGACTATTCGGTCCTCCTCTGCTCGATCCTGCGCAGCCGGGGCGTACCCGCAAGGGCCAGGTGCGGCTTTGGGACTTACTTCTGGCCGGGCCAGTATGAAGACCACTGGGTGTGCGAGTACTGGAACGGGGAGCGTTGGGTGGTGGTGGACGCCCAGCTGGACGAGCTGCAACGAAACCGGCTGAAAGTTGGCTTTAGCACCCTGGATATGCCCAAGGGCCGTTTCGTGAACGCGTCCGAAGCATGGCTTAGGTGCCGCGAGCAGGGAGAAGACCCGAACAAGTACGGCATCTTCGACATGCGCGGTCTGTGGTTCATCCGGGGCAACCTCCTGCGGGAACTTGCGGCTCTCAACGACGCCGAGATGCTCCCTTGGGACGTCTGGGGGCTCATGAATGACGAAGATGCTCATGGGGATGAGCGGAGCGACTATGAACAGCTCGTCCACGCAGAACGACACACCTTGCTTGACAAGGTTGCCCGGGCTCTTGTGGAAGACGATGAGGAGATGATCCTGAGTCTTTACCGGAATGAACCCGGACTGTCCGTACCTAAAGAGATGATCGTGGCCGGACTGTAGCGGTACTGTGGCAAGGACGCCCTAACACATGGAGAGGACGGGGTATCGGTGTACGACATTATCCTTAAAGGCGGAACGATTGTCGACGGAACCGGACGGCCGGCCCGCGTGGCCGACCTGGCAATATCAAACGGCAGGATAGCGCTGATAGCCCGGGACATAAGGGACGAACTGGCTGAGATAGTGGATGTATCGGGCCTGGCGGTAGCTCCAGGTTTCATCGATATCCACTCTCATTCCGACGACTCGTTCTTTAAGGAAGGGAGTACTCAAAGCAAGATCTACCAGGGCGTGACCACTGAGGTCGCCGGTCAGTGCGGAAGTTCGCCTTTCCCGCGCAGAGAAGACCCGGCCGGGGACGCTCCGGATGGTGAGACCGCTTCGTTTACTGCTCCCTCAATGGAGGCCTTCCTTGAGCGTGTCGAAAGAGAAAACCGGAAGATGTCGACAAACCTCATGTTGCTTATCGGCCACGGCTCCGTGAGGAACGCGGCCATCGGAAGCGAGAACCGCAAAGTATCCGAGTCAGAACTGGAGTTCATGAAGTCTATGGTCGATGCCGCCATGCGAGCGGGGGCGTGGGGACTATCGCTCGGGTTGGGCTATGCTCCTGGAGTCTCATCGGACCAGCATGAGCTCAACGAGCTGGGTTCCGTCGTTGCCAAGTACGGCGGTATCGTGACGTCTCATATGAGAAACCAGGGCGCCCGCACTCCGGAGTCACTCGAAGAGATGTTTGGCATCCACAGGTACTCGGGAGTGAAAGTCCACATAGCCCACTACAAAGTGTCAGGGAAGGCCAACTGGGGGCGGGCAACCGAGTTTGTTGAGTGGGTCCACGATGCCAAACGGAAGGGCATCAGAGTTTCTGTGGATGTCTACCCATATCGAGCGTCTTCATCGGGCATCACCAACTGCTGGCCGAACTGGGCCATACAGGGGGGCCGCGAGAGGGCCGTGGAACGCACCCATAACCATGAGAGACCGGCTCTCCTTGAGGCGCTAAACCAAAGATTTGCGACTCCGGAGGATGGAGACAGTCTGTACGTGGTTACGACTCACGGTAGGTTCCCCATGGCTGACGGAAAGACAATTGGGGAGATTGCCCGAGCCCTCGGCGTTTCCATGGCCGAAGCCGTCCTTGAGGTCACGAGACAGACCGGCGCCAGAGCCACGTGCGTCTCGTTCTCGATGTGCGATGAGGATGTAATGACCATGCTCGCGCAGGACGATTTCGCCATCGGGTCTGACGGCCGAGGTTTTTCTATGGATCCCGCTGAGTGCGACGGGAAGCCGCATCCGCGTAACTTCGGCACTTTCCCGAGGTTCCTGCGCCTTGCAAGGGAAAACGGGTTCTGTTCTCTAGAGACGGCGGTCCACAGGATGACCGGTCTCTCGAAAGAGATCATGGGGATCCCAGATAGGGGTATCCTTGAGCAGGGCTATGCTGCCGACATCACCGTGTTTGACCCAAGAACCGTGTCCGACAACGGGTCCTTCGATGATCCGATCCGGAAGAACACCGGCATCCACCACGTGCTATTGGGTGGCCGGTTCGCGCTCCGCGATGGCGAACAGACTCCCCTCCGGCTTGGGAGGTTCATCCTCAGGCGGTGAGAGCTCTCTTGTCGCGTGCAAGGCGGGGTTTTCTGTCTTGGGGGTATCTTGATTGAAAGGGTGATTCTGAGTGGAGTACGGCGGCGTTCCGAGGAGTTCTGATTACGAGAGGAAGATCCTTCCCCTGAGAGAGCAGGCAAGGGTGACTGACGGTTGGTTGCGCCAGAGGCTGGAGACCGTGCTTCCGGCAGTCATGGCCAGAGAAGGCTTCGACATGTGGATTATCATCTGCCGGGAGTACAATGAGGATCCCGTGCTCCTCACCTTGTTGCCCGCAACGAGCATGTCGGCACGGCGCAGGACAATGCTGGTCCTGAACCGCAATGAGTCGGGTACCGTCGACCGCTTCATCCTGTCACGATCGGGAGGCAGGCGCGGCGGCCTGTATGAGGGTGTTTGGGATGCGGATTCGGAAGACCAGTGGGAATCACTTGCCCGACTCGTCCGCGAACGCGACCCGAAGAACATCGGCATTAACATCTCTGAGACGTTCGCCTTCGGTGACGGCCTCAGCCATACCGAATACCGGCTTCTTTCTGAAGCGCTGGGCGAGAAATACATGTCCCGTGCGAGGGGAGCGGAGAGGTTGGCGGTGGGCTGGCTCGAACACCGGACCGAAGCCGAGCTCACGGCCTATCCGGGCATCGTCCAGATAGCCCACGGGATCGTTGCGGAAGCTTTTTCTAGCCGGGTTGTCCATCCGGGGATTACGACCGCGAGCGACATCGGCTGGTGGATGAGGCAGCGCATGTCGGACATGGGCCTGAGGGCATGGTTCCATTCCAACGTGACGGTACAGAGGTGGGGTGAGCCGAACGTGAATCCGGATGACCCCATCCTTCCCGGCGACGTCCTCCACTGCGATATGGGGTTCATCTACTTGGGGCTCGCGACTGACGTCCAGCAGCTTGCCTACGTGCTGAGACCTGGAGAGACCGACGCTCCTTTCGGGCTCAAGGCCTTATTGGCGACCGGAAACCGCCTGCAGGATATCCATGCCGATGAGTTCGTTGAGGGAAGGACCGGCAACGAGATACTGGCCGCTACCCTCGAGAAGGCCGTCGCAGAGGGACTCACTCCATGCGTCTATTCCCATCCCTTGGGCTTCCACGGACACGGAGCTGGGCCTACCATCGGACTCTACGACCACCAGGAAGGAGTCCCGGGTAGAGGGGACTACGAGCTTCGCGAAAACACGTGCTACGCCATGGAACTCAACGTTAAGGCCCCGGTTCCCGAGTGGGACGGGCAGGTTGTTACCGCCGCACTCGAGGAGGACATCGTGTTCACGGGCGGCAAAGTCAGGTTCCTGGACGGAAGGCAGAAGGCGTTCCACCTGATACGCTAACGCGGGGAACTGTACTCACCCCTTTCTCTCGATCTACACTGAGAGAAAGGGGTTTTGTCTTGCCGGAGGGTTCAAAAGGGTATGCAGGCCCGACGGCAAATAGAGAAGAAGGGAGCCTGGGCGAGAGACACTTGCGCCGGGCGATCAAGCAGGAGATGTCCAAGGAGACTCGGGGGCGAAAACATGCAAAGACGGAAACTCGGCAACACAGGTATCGAAGTGACAGAACTCTGCTTTGGGGTGCTTCCCATGGGGCCCAACCAGCGGGGCCTATCTCCTGAGGAAGGTGGCCGCCTTATCAGAAAGGCCATAGAGCGGGGCGTCAACTTCCTCGACACTGCGCAGTCTTACAGGACTTATCCTCACATAAGGGCCGCTTTGGACAGCTTGCCGGATAAGGGCCGGGATGTCGTCATCTCGACCAAGTCCGCGGCCAAGACCTACGAAGAAATGGCTGCGGCCGTTGATGAGGCAAGGCAGGCCCTCGGCAGGGATGTAATCGACATATTCCTCCTCCATGCCGCGAGAGTGGACGCATCCGTATTTGACGAGAGAAAAGGCGCCTACGAGTGCCTCTTGGATAGGAAGTCCATGGGAGTCATAAGGGCCGTAGGCATTTCCACCCACTCTGTGGAGGTTGTGCGAAAGGCCGCGGAGGTGGACGGGATCGACATCGTATTCCCCATAATCAACGTGCAAGGCATGGGCATCCTCCACGGTACGCGAGATGACATGGTGCAGGCCATAAAGGCAGCTGCCGGCGCGGGCAAAGGACTCTTTGCCATGAAGGCGCTTGCGGGAGGCAACCTCCTTTCGGACATTGAAGGCGCCTTCGCCTACGTGAGAGCCATAGAAGGCATCTCTGCTGTGGCCGTCGGGATGGTGAAGGAAGAGGAACTGGATATCAACCTGGCTATTTTCAACGACGAGCCGGTGCCTCAGGCCCTGAAGACTCGGGTTGTGAACACCAAGAAGCTCATCATCCAGGCGTTTTGCATAGGCTGCGGGAGATGCGTGGAAACCTGCCCCAATATGGCCATGGAAGTGGTCGACGGAAAGGCGAGAAACGACAAGTCCAGGTGCATCCTCTGCGGGTACTGCGCGCCTGTATGTCCTCAGTTCGCGATCAGGTTGGTCTAAGCTGAGACTTGCGCGAAGTGATCATTACCATGCCTACCGGACGCCCGGATATGGTAGAATTCATTATTAACTATCGCGCTAGAAGACCTGTTGGGAGAGATCAATAGCACCGGGGGAAAGAGAAAATGTGGCGCCTTAAGGGCGTGGCGGCCCGCCTGAAGTCGGACCTAGGCATGTCTCCTCTTGAACACCCTTCCGACCGCATTGAGAGGAACATCCGCGTAAACATATACCACGGTATCTGTTCTATCTTGGCCGTGAACCTGGCGGCGCCCTTCATGGGCATTTTTGCCGTCAAACTGGGAGCATCTGAGTACCAAGTGGGTCTCCTCTCGTCGGGGCCGGCTCTCGTGAGTCTCTTGTCCATGATCCCAGGCGGGAAGTTCATGGATAGGAAGGTACGCAAGAAAAAAGCCATCTCGGTCTTCATCATGCTCCAGCGCATTTTCTACCTTTTCATAGCAACCATTCCTTTCTTTGTGCCCGACCGCCGCGCTCACCTCTTGGTGCTTGCGGTGACTGCCATGAATATCCCTGCTTCCATAGCCAACATAGGATGGCAGGCCTTCATCTCCAAGGTTGTACCGCCGGAACGAAGGGCAGAGGCCTTCGCCACGAGGAATAGGCTCATGAACCTGACGGGGACCATTGTGGTCCTTATAGCCGGTCGCCTTATTGACATCGCCGGCTTTCCCGCTGGTTACCAGATCTTCTTCGCAGGCGCATTCCTGTTGTCGCTTCTGGAGATCTGGGTGCTCGGGAAGGTTGACGAATCGGTAGGTGTGGCGGAGGCGAAGGGCGATACCCAAGGTTCGGGAAACGCTGGTGCAACGGGGGCGACCGCCGAAGCCGATCGTCGCGAACCCGCTTCGCCCAGGGGGCTCTTGGGCCGGGTGTCGGTTCCCGGTCCGTACCTCCGTTACACGCTGGCGTCTGTCTTCTATCACCTGGCCCTTCAGGCCCCGTGGCCCCTGTTCACCCTTTACCAGGTCAACGTACTGGGAGCCAACAACACGTGGGTAAGCCTACTGAGCCTTACCAATACCAGTGGTTCGCTCCTTGGGTACGGCTTTTGGGCTAAGCAGTGCAGGAGGCGGGGTAACCTGAGCACTCTGGCGATAGCGAGCGCGGGCATCTTCGCCGTTCCGCTGGTGTACGCTTTTTCCAAGAGCCTGCTTACCATCGTCTGCTTCAATCTCTTCACCGGGATGATTTTCTCAGGAGTTAACCTGGCGCTTTTCAACCATCTCTTGGAGGTAACGCCAGAGGAGTCAAAGGCAAGTTATATAGCGTATTACACAACTGCCATAAACACCTCGGCCATTTTCGCTCCCATGGTTGGGGTTGGCTTACTCAACCTCTACGGCTTCCGGACGGCGTTTCTCATATGTGCCTTCATGCGCCTTTCGGCCAGCCTCTTTTTCCGGCTCGTGCAGCATGTTGAGAGGAAGGTTTCGCTAGAGGCCCAAGGTGTCGCGATGTAGAGCATGCGCCGGCATTGATACTTGCAGGTTTGAACGTGAGCCGGATTAAGGTCGTCTTCGCCGGAGGAGCGGCCCTCACGGCCGTATCGCTGGTTTACAGCCGGAACCTCGACCGCAGGGACAGGGCGCTTGCAGGTATGTAGCTATCCCGCCGCACCATAAGGTCTGCTTGGGTGTCAAAGAAGGCGCTCCTCCCGCCGCGGAGGCAGGCCATGCTTCGTTGACCCTCATATTTATGGTCGATATAATCGTTCTAATCTTCGCCCACTAATTGGAGGCCTTACTATGAGAATGAGTCAGAGGTTCGGCAGGACCCTGAGAGAAAAGCCCGCCGAAGCCGAAATGCCTTCTCACGAACTGCTTCTCCGAACCGGCATGATCTCCAAGTTAGCCGCCGGTATATACAGCTACCTGCCTCTTGCCTGGCGCAGTATCAGGAAGATAGAGGACATAATGCGGAGAGAAATGGACGCAGCCGGTGGTCAGGAAGTCAACATGCCGGTCGTGCACCCTTCGGATATATGGGAAGAGTCAGGCCGGTTCTTCCAAGTAGGACCCGAGATGGTCAGGTTCAAGGACCGGTCGGGCAGGGACATGGTGCTTGCCATGACCCACGAGGAACCGGTGACAGACCTCGCCAGACGCTTTATCGATTCGTACAAGCAGCTCCCCATGGTTGTGTACCATATCCAGACCAAGTTTAGGGACGAACCGAGGTCCAGAGGCGGACTGGTGCGCGTGCGCGAGTTTGTCATGAAAGACGCGTACAGCTTCCACGCCGACCAAAAGAGCCTTGACGAGTACTATCCGACCCAGTGCCGGGCTTACATGAGGATCTGTCAGTCTTGCGGAGTGCCCGTTACTCAAGTCCAGGGCGATGTAGGAATGATGGGTGGGACCGGCGCCCACGAGTTCACCTACGTGACCGACGTGGGAGAAGATACGCTGATCCTTTGCCCCGCATGCGGATATGCCGCAAATAGAGAGGCCGCCTGCATTGACAAGAACGCGGGGGTGCCTGAGGCCGCAGACGGGCAGGTACCGTCTGGCCCGGCCAAAGTCGCCACGCCCGGAAAGGATACCATCGCATCGGTCTGCGAGTTTCTGGGTGTGGACCCCAAGACCAGCATAAAGACTATGGTGTATTACGCCGGGCAGGATCCGGTGATGGTCGTCTTGAGGGGCGACCTGGACGTCAACGAGAAGAAGCTCGCCAACTTGCGCAAGGTGGACAAAGTCCGGCTGGCGGAACCCGAAGAACTTAAAGAACTCGCCTTAGAGCAAGGATACATGTCGCCCGTTGGCGTGGAACGCATCTTCGTTGTCGCAGACGACAGTCTCACCACCGACAGGTCCTATGTGGCCGGCGCCAATGAGAAAGACCACCACTTGACCGGAGTAGTGCCCGGCAGGGATTTCAAGATCGACGCTGTAGCCGACATCGTCGCGGCGAGGGAAGGAGATCCGTGCCCGGTCTGCGGCGCTGGCCTGACGGTGAAGAGAGGAGTCGAGGTCGGCAACACCTTCAAGCTAGGGACCCGGTATTCCGTCCCCATGAAAGCCATGTACCAGGACGAGAACGGAGAACTTAAGCCATTGGTCATGGGCTGCTACGGCATGGGAGTCGGGAGGCTCCTTGCCTGCGTAATTGAGGCCAATCATGATGACAAGGGCATCATCTGGCCGATGACCGTGGCGCCCTACCACGTGCACCTTGTAGGGCTTGGGACGTCCCCTGAGGCGAAGAGCGCAGCCGAAAGTGTATACGAGCGGCTTGTGGCCGAAGGGATTGAGGTCTTGTACGACGACCGGGACGAGTCTGCCGGGGTCAAGTTCAACGACGCCGATCTTTTGGGCATGCCTATAAGGGTTACGGTATCCGAGAGGAGCCTCAAGAGGGGCGGGGCAGAGGTCAAGATGCGCCGGCTTTCCGAGGGAGAAATTGTGCCTCTGGACGCGCTCTCCGAGCGGCTCAAAGAGATAATCCGGAGCGAGATTGAGCGCATTCTGCCGGGGGAGGAATCCTGATGGCGGAGCGTATTGGCAGGTACATGTCAGGTTCCGAGATCCGGAGCGCCTTCCTCAGATTTTTCGAGGAAAGGGGCCATACGGTTGTGCCCAGTTCCTCAACCGTGCCCCACGGAGACCCGACGCTCCTTTTCACCAACGCGGGCATGGTTCAGTTCAAAGATGTGTTCCTGGGGAAGGAGAAGAGGTCTTACTCGAGGGCTGTCACGGCGCAGAAGTGTGTGCGTGCGGGCGGAAAGCACAATGACCTCGACAATGTTGGCTTCACGGCAAGGCATCATACGTTTTTCGAGATGCTAGGGAACTTCTCGTTCGGAGACTATTTCAAGGAAGAAGCGATATCGTTTGCCTGGGAGTTCCTGACGGGCGTGCTTCTTCTCCCGAAAGACAAGCTGTGGATCACGGTTTACGAAAATGACGACGAGGCAGAAGCCCTTTGGCAGAAGATCGCAGGCGTGCCAAAGTCGCGCATAGTGAGGCTCGGGGAAGAGGATAACTTTTGGGCTATGGGCGACACGGGACCCTGCGGGCCGGACTCGGAGATAATTGTGGACAGAGGCGAAGAGTACGCCTGCGGCCCGGACTGCGCCCTCGGAAAGTGCGACTGCGACCGGTGGCTGGAGATCTGGAACCTGGTCTTCATGCAGTACATGAGGGATGAGAGCGGAAACCTGAGCCCGCTTCCGCGGCCGAGCATCGACACCGGCATGGGCCTGGAACGCATGGCTTCGGTGCTTCAGGGCGTAGACACCAACTATGAGACGGACCTATTTGTTCCCATCATCGCCAAACTTGAGGCCATGACCGGGCGGAGGTCCGGCGTTGATGTTCCCGTGTTTCCGTTCAGAGTTATCGCCGACCACATAAGAAGCTGTGTCTTCCTGTGCGCTGACGGAGTCCACCCATCCAATGAAGGCCGGGGGTACGTGATGCGGCGTATCCTCCGCCGGGCCGTTAGGTTCGGTCAGGAACTTGGCATGCGGAAGCCTTTTCTCGCGGAGCTGGTCCCTGTCGTCGCGGAAGTGATGAAAGACGCCTATCCCGAACTCGGTGCAAAGACCTCGTACATCCAGAGAGTCCTCACGCAGGACGAGGAGAGGTTCTTGAGCACTCTCGAGGAAGGCCAGAAGCGGGCGGTTGCCCTCATTGGCGCCGCCAAGGAGGCAGGCCTCGCGCATCTCCCCGGAAAAGACGCGTTCCTTCTCTACGATACGTTCGGTTTCCCGATCGACCTAACCAAGGATATGGCGAGGGAAGAGGGACTTTCTGTGGACGAGAAGGCCTTCGAAGAGGAGATGGCAAAGCAGCGCGAGAGGAGCCGGGGGGCAAGGCAGAGCTACCAGGACGAGCTGGCAAGCGTCCTCGAACTTCTCCCGGAAGTGCCGCCTACTGAGTTCGTCGGATACCGCGAGGACTCGTGCGGAGCAAGCGTCCTGGCTCTGGTCAAGAACGGTTCGAGAACGACCGAACTTGAGACCGGCGAAGAAGCTTTCCTGATCCTTGACCGGACGCCTTGCTATGCGGCCGGAGGCGGTCAGGAGGCCGATAGGGGCGGCATCTTCACAAAGCAAGGGGAGCGCCTGGCGGCCATAGTCGATGTCGCGCGGACTCCCGGCGGCATCTATCTGCACAGGGTTGTTGCCGAGAAGCAGGGGGTTATGGCGGGACAGGAGGTTTTGTGCGCCATTGACGTGGAGCGCAGACGGGGTCTCGAGCGGCACCATACCGCAACCCACCTCATACACAGCGCTCTCAGGAGCATAATCGGCGATCACGCCCAGCAGGCAGGTTCACTGGTGCAGGAGGACAGGCTCCGTTTCGACTTCAGCCACTTTGCGCCGCTGTCCAAGGAAGAGATCCGGAAGATTGAGGACATGGTGAACGAGAGGGTCCTCGAGGACCTCCCGGTTTCCTGGCACGAATCGTCGTTGGAAGAAGCCAGGGAAGAAGGCGCCATCGCCTTGTTTGGAGAGAAGTACGGAGAAAAGGTGCGCATCGTTCAAGTTGAGGGTACGTCCAAGGAACTGTGCGGGGGCACTCACGTGAGGCGTACCGGACAGATAGGGCAGGTCCAGATAGTCTCAGAGAGCGCTATCGCGGCCGGTGTACGCAGGCTGGAGGCCGTAGCAGGGAAGGCTGCCCTCCTCAGGTCCAGACAGTCGGCGTCACTTCTTTCGGAACTGGCCTCGTTCTTGGACACGAGTGTGGACAAGGTAGAAGAGAAGGTCAAGTCGCTGGTGGAGACCGTGTCACGGTATTCGCGAGAGCTCCAGAAGGCGCAAGCGGGGAATCTGGAGGAGATCGCCCGGTCACTCCTCAAGAAACCGCAGGGTGATGACGGTGAAAGGAACCCGCAGGTGGTAGTCTCCCGTCAGGATGATATGGAGGTAAGAGAGCTCCGTAGTCTTGGGGACCGGCTAAAGGAAGGCGGCGCCCAGGTAGTGATCCTGGGTTCGGCAAAGAACGGGCGGGCTACCATGGTGGTCATGGCGACCCCTGAGGCAGTCAAGAAAGGTGTCAGCGCCGCGGCCATCGTACAAAAGGGCGCCCAGGCGATGGGTGGCTCCGGCGGAGGGAAGGCCGAGTTTGCGCAATCCGGCGGGAAGTTCCCGGAGACACTCGACAAAGCCTTGGAAGAGGCAAGGAGAGAGGCCAGTAAATTGCTGGGACTCTCGGTAATTGAGGGCTGATATGTAGGAGTTTTTGCTCCTCTGGCGAAGAGTGATCCTAGGAGGGGTCCTGGGCATGGCTGAGTTCGAAGAAACGCGCTTTTTTAAGGTAAAACCCGATAGAGACGAAGAGACAAGGGATATCATCCTCAAAGTTTACATGGCCCTCAAAGAGAAAGGCCATAATCCGGTTAGCCAGATCGCAGGCTATCTGCTATCAGGGGATCCCACATACATCACCAGCCACAATAATGCGAGGAGTCTTGTCCGGAAAGTTGAACGGGATGAGATCCTGGAAGAACTGATCAAGGCTTACGTGCGCGAAGCAAAGGCCATCTAGATTAGTTTCGCAGGTAGAGGTGAGGGGGCCGGACGGGCCCTCCATCTATTCTGGAGGTATGTCGTGGGTCTTTCAGTGCATATTGTGGCGTTCTTTGCCGGCGCCGCTCTCATGAGCCTGGAGATGGTCGGGTCTCGCATACTTGCACCCTTCTTTGGATCATCGATCTACGTATGGGGTAGCCTCATAGGAGTTGTGCTCACTGCCCTAAGCCTCGGGTACTATGCAGGCGGGTACCTTTCTGACCGTTTCCCAAGGCTCAGCGATACCTCGATTGTCTTCGCGGTCGCAGGACTATGGACGGGGCTAATTCCTCTTTTTTCGGAGCGGCTGCTTCCGGCGCTATCTTCGGGAACTCCGGGGATCATCCCGCTACTTGGAGCGTCGACCCTCCTTTTTTTCGTGCCTTCTCTTCTTCTGGCAACGATCTCTCCGTGGTGCGTGCGGCTCACACTGAGCCGGCTGGACAGCGCCGGGAGGTCTGCGGGTCTCTTGTCAGCCGTCTCCAACATCGGCAGTATCGCCGGCACTTTCGCCACTTCGTTCTACCTGATCCCCGCAATCGGGACCGAGACCATCATCCGCGGCCTTTCGGTCCTCATGATCGCCGTAGCGGCGGTCTTATTGTTCTCCGGGCGAGACAAGAGGCCGGGGATCGCCCTGGTCCTTTGCGTGGCCCTGGCGGCCAGTCTTGGTCCTTCCTTTTTCTCACGAAGATTAGGAGGCGTCCTCTATGAGACCCAGTCCCTCTACCACCACATATACGTTGTCGAAGACGGGTCAAGGCGTCTCCTCAAGTTTGACAACTCGATACAGAGCGGCATGTACCCGGACAGGCCCTATGAGAGCGTCTTCCCGTACACCGACTTCTTTCATCTTGCTCTGGCTTTCAAAGAGGATATAAGGGATGTCCTGTTCATCGGGCTTGGCGCGGGGACGGTGCCCAAACGTTTTCACAGGGATTACCCGGACATGACCATCGAATGCGTTGAGATCGACTCTGAAGTGACCCGCGTGGCCCGTGAGTACTTCGCTTTTCCAAATGACGATGAGATATCCGTGCACACTGCCGACGGGAGGGCTTTCCTGAAGTCGTCGCCAAAGACCTACGACCTTATTGTCGTCGATGCCTACTACGCCGACTCAATCCCATTTCACTTAACCACGGTTGAGTTCTACGAACTGGTCCGCGAAAAACTAAGGCCCGGCGGCATCCTGGCCTCAAACCTCATAGGGGCCCTCGAAGGTGAACGGTCCGACCTGTTCCGGTCGATGCTTCTCACGATAAGAAGGGTCTTCGCCGATACTTATGTATTCCCCGTGAATTATTCCCCCGGTACCGAATCCGCCCTTCGAAACATCGAGGTATTCTGCGTGAAACCCGGCGAAGGCTTTTCCCCGGCCCCAGGCAAGGAGCGGCTCGTTGAGAAAGCCCGTATGTTGGAACATGATAAAGTGACCATCAAGGGGCTCTCCGGACTCGCCTCTTCGCTATATGAGGGCGAGATTTCGGTGGAAGGGGCTGTGCTCCTCACCGACGACTATGCTCCGGTGGATTCACTTCTGTATCTATATTAGGGAATGCTCTTAGGAGTAGACGGTCCCGGAAGGAAGGGATAGATATTGATCCCCTTGAGAGACACTCAGAGGTCCCGGCGTAGACCATATGTGAACTGGCTCTTAATCGCGATAAACCTCGCGGTCTTCGTATACGAACTGGCCCTCACGCAAAGCGGCTTAAACGCCTTTACCGTGAAGTACGGGGTCATCCCCGCAGTCCTCATAAATCCCGGGGCTTTCCCGCCCCAAGTTCTCAAGATGACGTCAGGCTGGCTCTCCCTTATAACCTCGCTTTTCATCCACGTGGGTTGGTTCCACCTTCTCGGCAACCTCATGTACCTTTTCATCTTCGGCGACAATGTTGAAGACCTGCTGGGGCACGGGCGCTACGCGATCTTCTACCTGTGTTCGGGGATAATCGCGTCCCTTGCCCATGTATTCTCATCGCCGACCTCCACAGTGCCCACGGTAGGGGCAAGCGGGGCGATCGCGGGGGTCCTCGGAGCCTACTTCGTCATGTTCCCGCGGGCAAGGGTACTGGCCCTCATACCCATAGGCATCTTTCTCCCCATGGTTGAGGTACCGTCCATTGTTTTTCTGTTCCTCTGGTTCATCACGAACCTTTTGTCCGGAGTTGCCTCCCTGGGGGTCGCAGCTCAGGGCGGAGTCGCATGGTGGGCCCATATCGGCGGGTTTGTAGCGGGGATGCTTCTTGCTATCATTATGAGGCGGGGAAGGATTACGTCTCGCTAAACTAGAACTCTCAGATGTCTCTATTACCCACCGGAGGGATAGTAATTGTCTAAAGTAACGCTATCCGTTATTAAGGCCGACGTGGGCGGGTTCGTGGGGCATTCGTCGGTGCACCCGAACCTGCTGGCAGCGGCCAAAGACCACCTCGAGACGCGTGGGAAGGGGCTCCTTACAGACTTCCATGTTGGACATGTGGGAGACGACATCGAGCTCATCATGACTCACTCTCTCGGCGTGGACAACGAAGACATCCACAAGCTGGCTTGGGATGCCTTCCTTGCCGCCACCGCGGAGGCCAAGAAGCTCAAGCTGTATGGGGCGGGGCAGGATCTTCTGAGCGACTCGTTCTCGGGTAACATTAAGGGCATGGGCCCCGGTGTCGCAGAGATGGAGTTCGAGGAGAGGACCTCGGAGCCCGTCATAGTGTTCATGGCGGACAAGACCGAGCCCGGCGCCTGGAATTACCCTCTCTACAAGATGTTCGCCGACCCGTTCAATACGGCAGGTCTGGTCATCGACCCCAAGATGCACAAAGGCTTCGATTTCGAGGTCCACGACCTCATAGAGCACAAGAAGGTCGTCTTCCACTGCCCTGAAGAGATCTACGACCTCTTGGTGTTCATTGGCGCCCCCGGACGCTACTGCGTGAAGTCCGTGTATTCCCGGACCCTCGGCGAGATAGCGGCTACATCGTCGACCCAGAGGCTCAATCTAATGGCAGGGCGGTACGTGGGCAAAGATGACCCGGTCATGATCGTGCGCTGCCAGAGCGGTATGCCCGCGGTTGGCGAGGCGCTTGAGCCTTTCTCCAAGCCGCATATTGTCGCAGGGTGGATGAGAGGTTCTCACCACGGTCCTCTCATGCCGTGTGGCGCCCGTGAGGCCATTCCGACCAGGTTCGACGGGCCTCCGAGAGTCGTGGCGCTCGGCTTCCAGCTCTGCGGCGGCAAGCTCATTGGGCCCCAGGACTTCTTCGCTGACGTTGCTTTCGATCGTGCCCGGCAGATCGCCAACGAGATGGCCGACTACTTCCGTTCAATGGGTCCCTTTGAGCCTCATCGCCTAGGCCTCGAAGAACTGGAGTACACCACCATGCCTGACGTCCTTAAGAGACTCGCCGGAAGGCTGGTGCCCATAGAGTAATGTGAAGGGTCCCTTCGTCTAGTGCGGAGGGACCCGCTGAGACGGTGACTCCATGCGCTACAACTCCTTTGGAGCGACGGGTTTGAGAGTTTCAGATCTGTGTTTCGGCTCTCTTCCATTTAGTCGCGCCCACTACAACGTGTCTCCCGATGATTCCGCCTATGTGATCGATTTTGCCTGGGATATGGGCGTCAATTTCTTCGATACTGCGGACTTCTACGATACCTACGCGCACCTTAAGAAAGTGGCCAAAAGGGAAGGTTCAGTCATCGCTTCCCGTTCGTTCGCTTTTGACCGCGAGGGCATGAGGAGATCTCTCGACCGCGCCAGGCGAGAACTGGGCCGCGATACGCTCGACATCTTCGGGCTGCACGAGCAGGAGTCCGCCCTCACCCTCAAAGGACATCGTGAGGCCCTAGAATACCTTGTGCGGGAGAAGGAGCGCGGGACGGTCCGCGCGATAGCGGTTTCAACCCACACCGTCGACTGCGTGCGGGCCGCGGCCACCATGTCCGAGGTGGACATCATTTTCGCAATATTGAATGTGGAAGGCTTGGGCATAAGAGGCGGTTGTAGGGCCGACATGGAGAAGGCTCTAGAACTGGCCTGGAACTGTGGCAAGGGGATCTACCTCATGAAAGCCCTCGGCGGGGGCCACCTGTATTCTCAAGCGAGGCGCGCCCTGGAGTACGTAAGGGACTTCCCGCACAAGCACAGCGTGGCAGTTGGTATGCACACGCCGTACGAGGTACAATTTGCGGCGAGGGTTTTCGCTCGAGAAGAACCGCCCGCTGAGGAGATCTCCGGCGGGCCTCATCCGAGGCGCCTTGTCATCGAGGACTGGTGCGAGGGATGTGGCCAATGTGTGGAGGCTTGCGACTTCGGGGCCTTGTCCATGGGTGAAGGGCGACCACGGGTAGCCCCGGCAAAATGCGTGCTCTGCGGCTATTGCGCCAAGGTGTGCCCTCATTTCTGCCTGAAAGTGATGTGACGCCATGGGGGAGACAGGCAAGATAATAGGCGTCGACCTTGGTCTCAAGAGGGTCGGGGTCAGCATCAGCGATGAGACCAACATTTTGGCGAGCCCGCTGGCCACGCTTCCTTACCGGGGGCCGGAGACTCTCGCGGAAGAACTCACGGCTCTTGCGAGGGAGCACGGCGCCTCGTCATTTGTGATCGGGTTTCCGAAGAACATGGACGGCACTCTAGGACCCGCGGGGAAGAGAGCCCGTCGGTTTGCCGCGCTCCTTGAACGCCACTCGGGGCTAAACGTTTTTCTCTATGATGAGAGACTTACCACTTCTCAGGTGGAAAAGGAAATGATAGCCTTAGGGAAGTCCCGCCGCCTGAGGAAAGAGACCATAGACGGCGCCGCGGCGGCCCTCATCTTGGAAAACTACCTGAGGGCCATGCGGAATAGGGCCCCTCACACAGAAGGGTTGTGATTGCCAGTGAGTAAGTATGATGATGATGTGATCGTGCTTCAGGACGAGAACGGCGAGGAGATAAGCTTCAAGATACTGTTTGATTCGCTCTTCGTAGGCGAGCGGCAGTATGTGGTCCTCATGCCGATTCTGCAGGAAGATGATATGGAACCGGAGATCGTCATCTTGAGAGTCGACACCGATGACGATGGCGAAAACATCCTGGCCACGATAGACAGCGACGAGGAATGGGAAGAAGTTCTCAAAGCCTTTGAGGAGATCGAGCTGGAGGGCGAGTTTGAGGACTGCGAGTTCTTCGTCGACGAAGGCGACGAGGACCCGGAGTCGGAGTATGAAGACGAGCCCGGGGACGATGAGGAGGAACCTGAGTATTGAGAGGACCCGGCGTGCAGGTTGAAAGACCCCGCCGCCGTAGCCGCCTACCCGTGTTCGGGTTGGGGCTCTTTCTCGTGTTGCTCCTGACGGGAGCGTTGACAGCATCCTACCTTAGCTCTTGTCCTCTGCCTGAGTCGTCCGGGCCGGTTACGGTGGTTGTTGAGCCGGGGATGTCTACCCGCGAGGTTGCGGCGCTCCTTAAGGACCACGGCGTCATACGGAACGATCTGTTCTTCAGGGTCCTTACGAGGGTGATGGGAGCCGACAGCCGCATCCAGTCGGGCGAGTACTCTTTTGAGCCGGGCATCCACGCTCTTGACGTGCTTGACAGCTTGGTCCAAGGGCGGGTCATCTACTATTCCCTCACCATTCGAGAAGGGCTCAGCGTGGACCAAATCGCCGCGCTTGTTGAAGAGCGGGGCTTCGGGTCCAGAGAGGCTTTCCTCGAGGCCGCTACGGATAAGTCACTCGCGCCGGCGTACGTCCCGGCCGAGTACCTGGAGACCGCAAAAACGCCGCTTGAGGGCTACCTGTTTCCCGACACCTACTACCTCCGCAGGGGCATGACCGAGCGAGAACTGGTGCTTATGATGCTAAAACGTATGGAGCAGGTCTTCACCAAGGAGATGCAGGAGAAGGCTGCCGCGATGAACCTCACCCCTCATGAGGCCGTCACTCTGGCCTCAATTGTGGAGCGTGAGGCGCAAGTCGCCGAGGAGAGGCCCATAATCGCAGCAGTCTATCTCAACAGGCTCAAAATCGGGATGAAGCTGGACGCAGATCCTACCGTGCTGTACGCCGTGGGCAAGCCGCCCGACGCGCTCGTCCTCTGGAAAGACCTCGAAGTTGATTCCCCCTACAACACATACAGGAACCCCGGGCTGCCGCCGGGCCCCATCTGCAACTTCGGCAAGGCGTGTCTGGAAGCCGTCCTCGCTCCCGAAGACGTTGACTATCTCTACTTCGTTGCCAAGAACGACGGTACCCACGCTTTCGCCCGCACCTTGGCGGAGCATAATGCAAACCGTGCGACTTACCAGGGTCGCTGAATAACCGCATCCCTTCTTCACGCATTCTAAGAGCACGGACCTACCTTGCGCCTTTCTGCGCACGCGAAGGACACGGTGGGACCCACAAGTAGAGGAAGGGATGCTATTTGAGGATCAAGACCCTTGTATGCCTTTGCGCCGCAGCGCTGATCTTCTTGTCAACCTCTCTCTCCGCCGACATGCCCCGGTGTGCTGCCGCGCCCCAGAGCTGGTACGACGAGTTTGAGCTCTTGGCCCGGGTGATCATGGGCGAAGCGACCGGAGAGCCCTTCTTGGGCATGGTGGCCGTCGGCGCGGTAATCGTGAACAGGACCAAGGACCCGGCTTTTCCTCCGACGATAGCAGGCGTGATCTATGACCCCGACGCTTTCGAGTCGGTCACAAACGGTCTCATATGGACCCAAAACCCAACGGATGAGATGTACCGGGCCGCCGAGCTCGCGCTCAACGGGTATGACCCGACCTACGGATGCACATTCTTCTGGAACCCCTACAAACCCGTGAGCCCCTGGATATGGACCCGACCGATAGTGACCCAGATAGGCAATCACGTGTTCGCGTACTGATGAAGGCCTTTGTGCTAAGAGAGGTGTAACGAAAGGATGAGGACACGTTCCCAGAGGTGGCCCTTGTGGGCCCTTGCCGTAGCGTGTGTCCTGGCTCTCGCGTTTGGCCTTACGCAGTACAAAGAAGCGCGCTCTGCCAGGACCAGGATGCAGGCGGCCCAGCAAAGAGCCCTCTTCAACTTGGTTACCCACGTCGAGAACCTCGAGGCGAGCCTTGCCAAGGCCAGGGCGTCATCGTCCGTGGGGCAACAGGTCAACTTCCTGACGGCGGGCTGGCTGAACTGTCAGGCGGCCCGGAGTGACCTGAGCCTCGCGGGTGCAGATGGAGTTGATCTCTCCGGTCCCCGGCGTTTCGTGGCCACAGTGGGAGACTTCGCGCTAGTGCTATCCCAGAAGCTGGCGAGGGGCGAAACCGTTACCCCGGATGAATGGGCCGAACTTGCCCGTCTCGAGGACGGCGTGAAAGAACTTTCAGGTGTCCTTGCGAAGACGGCTCAGGCCAGCGTGACCGGGCCGAGACCCGCGAGATCCGCACTCTTGGAGATGGCCGCTTCCTTCACGCGAGGCTCTTCACGTGCGGCCGATTCGCTTAACCACGGCTTCTCTGAGATTGACCAGATCACCCAGAGCATCCCCGCGCCCGTCTACGACGGACCCTTCTCCGAGAAGAACCTGGAAGCCCAGGCCCTGGCACAGCCCGGCCCGCTTATCTCTGACGAGAGGGCCAAGCAGATTGCGCTTTCGTTCCTGACGCCCGGCGAGAGCTTCCAGTCGGTTTCGGTGGGCACCGTTGAGGGAGCAATTCCTTCGTACGTGGTTACAGCCAAGAGACAAGACGGAAGCGAGGTGGCCACGACCGTCGCCAAACAGGGAGGGGCGGTCGTCATGGCCACGGACTCGGCCCCGAGGGGTGCGGGTGCCATTGGGATGGAGGAAGCGCGGAACAAAGCGATGGAGTTCCTGAAGTCCAAGGGTTTTCAGAGCCTGGAGGAAACGGGTTGGCGAAAGCGCGGCGCGAACGCGAACCGCGTAGTGTTCGCCTACGTTCCTCACACTGAGGTATCCGCGGAGGGAGGGAACCTGAAGGTATGCCTTTACCCCGACACCGTGAAGGTAGAGGTCTCCCTGGATACCGGTGCCATCGTCTCATTTGACCAGATGAACTACCTCATCACCCATGGTCACCCGGGACGCGTGCTCAGGGCGCCAATCATTTCGGCTGCGGAAGCCCGAAGTGTCCTAAAACCGGAATTGCAGGTGGAAACCGCCGAACCCAGGCTCTGCGTGATACCTATCCTCCCGACCACCGAGGTAATGGCGTGGGAGTTCCGGGTTAGGAGCGGCAACGACACCTATCTTGTCTACATAAACGCCATGACCGGGAAAGAACAGGTCGTCTTGCAGCTCATTGAGGACGAATCAGGCGCCATGTCGGTGTAGGCGTCTGGAATACACACAAGAGACCAGTGACATTCTATGCCTGGACGAAGGGAGGTGGGGTGTATTGCAGCTCACCCAGACCGAGGCCTGGTACCTTGGAGAGTCCATCAAGGGTGAGACCCTCATGTCGCAAAAACTCACGACCTACAGGGAGATGGCTCAAGATCCCAAACTCAGGGAGCTCATCGAGAACCTGGAGCGATCGTGTGAGCGGCACTTGAGCCTCTTATCAACTCACGTGAAGTGAAACGCAGGGGGCGGTCGAGAACGTGACTGAAGTGTCAGGATCCACCGGTCGGAAGGCAATGACAGACCGGGAAATCGCCGAAGACCTTCTGGCAGGACAGAAGTACTTGTCCAACTACTATTACGCGCCCGCGGTACTGGAGGCGGCCGATCCGGCTCTGCGTTCGGCCTTCCAGGAGCTGCACGCGGACGCAGCCAACGCGGCAAAGAGCGTCTTTGACTACTTGCAGTCAAGAGGCTGGTATCAGGTCCGAAAAGCGGACCAAGAGACACTCGCCCATCTGCAAAACGCTGTTATTCAGTGGAGGCAAGCCGTAAATTCCAGTGCGAACACGGGAGGAAACAACTTGAGCATGAACCAAGGACAAATGGGTTGGACCGGCACTCAGAGTATGGAAGGCCAAAGCGGTATGGGACCGTCGAGCGTAGGTCACAGCGCACGCTGGGGCGGCGAGTCGAGCTGGATGCCGGGAAGCGCCTCGCAGATGCACGCGGCCCAGCAGCAGAGTAGCATCCCTGACTGGGCAAGGGGCAGCTTAGGTGGACAGGGCGGGAACTGGCAGAGTTCCACCGGCTGGACCGGCACCCAGTACGGCGAAGGGCAGAGCGGCTTCGGCCCTTCAAGTGTTGCGCAGGGCGCTCGCTGGGGCGGTCAGCCGAGCTGGATGTCTGGCGGAGGCCAGCTCCACGGGACTCAGCAGAACCAGAATCTCCCCCAGTGGAGCCAGCGAGGTTTCGGCGGACAGAGCGGGTTCGGTGTTCAGCAGGGTGTCACCGGTAGACAGGGATGGACCGGCACCCAGTACGGCGAAGGGCAGAGCGGCTTTGGTCCGTCGAGTCTGGGGCAGGGCGCCCACTGGGGCGGTGAGCCGAGCTGGAACTACGGCGTCGGCGGCCAGTATCACTCCGGACAGAGTGCGAACCTTCCCAATTGGGCCAGGGGCGGACCGGGCATGGGCCAAGGGGGTATGGGCCAGCAGTCCACATTCATTCAGGGTCAGCCTTCCCTTGGGTTCCAGCAAGGTTACGGCGGGTCCCAGCAGGGCATTGGCGGAATACAGGGGTCGCACACCTGGAGAAGCTCCATCCAGACCGGTAACGTAGGCTGGACCGGCACTCAGTATGGGGAAGGCCAGAGCGGTTTCGGGCCGTCGAGCCTAGGGCAGTACGGCACCGGAAGCTGGCAGTCTGCTCCCGCGAACCAGCGTCAAGACTGGCAACAGTCAGGCCAAAGCGGTTGGCAGAGCCAGTAGAGGCGTCATTACGACGAAGGAATACAAGAGGGGTAGCATCTAGTCTACCCCTTTTCCACAACTAGAGCGCGACCTACCCAACTCGGAGTCCCATAGAGAGTCCCATAGGGAGTCCGATGAGGAGTCCGACGCAGAGCCCAACTGGAAAGGACGATGGGTTTGCCTGAGATACGCTTTGATGTCCTGAGCGCCGGCTTTGCCGTGATCGCGCAGGAGAGGTCAAAAAGGCCTTCGGATTACCGGTCGGCGCAAGATGGAGCCGCCGAGCTGCCTGAAAGGGACCCGAAGTGTCCCTTCTGTCCCGGAAATGAGAATGAGACCCCGCCGGAGGTCTGGGCAAATCGCCGGGAAGGAACCGCCGATAGCCCGGGCTGGACGGTCCGAGTTGTTCCCAACAAGTTCCCTGCCGTCATTCCTAGACCTCCCGGGACGGTGGAGGACGAGGCATGGAGGGTTCCACCGTTTCCTGAGTCTCCCGAAGGGGTTTTGTACTGGCAAGCTCCGGGTGTCGGTTACCATGAGGTGGTGGTCGAATCCCCCGCCCATAATGGCTCTTTGGGCTCATACTCGACAGAGCACCTAAAGAAGGTCCTCGGCGCCATTAAGGAAAGATGCGCGGCCATGTATGACTCGAGCGATATCTCATACGTCCAGGTCTTCAAGAACAGTGGGAAGACTGCGGGCGCATCGCTCACCCATCCCCATTTCCAGATCATCGGGCTACCTATCATGCCGCCTACGATTTTGCTGGAAGGGCACCGCCTAAAGGAATACGAGACCAAGACCCGGAGATGCCTGGTGTGTGACCTCCTGGAGCGGGAGTCCGAAAAGGACGTCCGCGTCATACTTAGGAACGACCGGTTTCTCGTCCTTTCGCCCTTCGCCTCGAGGAGGGCTTACGAAACCCTAATCGTGCCGACGGAGCATGTTTCCGGGTTCAGCGAGATGAACGACGCCATGACGGATGCTCTGGCCGCCGCCATTCACCGGCTCTTTGGAGCGTACGAATCCATGTTTTCCAACTTGCCCTACAACATGGTCTTCCACGGCCTTCCATCGGCGGTGAAGACCAAGCGCGGCTGGCCTTATCACGCCCATATCCACGTCTACCCGCGGCTCAACACCGAGGCGGGGCTCGAGCTTGGAAGCGGCACATACATTAACCCCACATCGCCCGAACTCGCGACAAGGGAGTTTATCGCTGCGATGGAGAGTTGGGAGGCCACATAATGCTGGACACCGGACTCAAGATACTTGTAGTGGCAAGTGAAGTAGCCCCTTTCGCCAAGACGGGAGGGCTGGCAGACGTGGCAGGGTCCCTTCCAAAAGCCCTGGCGGTGCAGGGTAACGACGTGAGGGTTGTGCTCCCTAGGTACCGCCCCATCGGAGACTACACGACCGTTACCGATTTCCCCGTGGAGGTTGGACCGCGGAAGGAGACATGCATCGTCCGCCGTTCGCATATAGAGGCCAAGTGGTTTCACGGCACGAAAGAGGTACCCGTCTATTTCGTAGACAACTACCACTACTTTGACCGGGAGCGGCTCTACGGTTACGAAGACGACGCCGAGAGGTTCGCGTTCTTCAACCTTTCTGTCTTGCCCCTCTGCGAGGAAATTGGGTTCCGTCCCGATATAGTGCACCTAAACGACTGGCAGTCAGGGTTCATACCCCTGCTCCTTCGCATACGTGCGAGGCACAACCCGGCATGGAACGAAACTGCGTCGGTATTTACCATACACAACCTGCAGTACCAGGGCCGGTTTCCAAGGCATGCTCTTGGGCTTCTGGGCCTGGGTGACGAGTACTTCACCCCAGGTGGGGTGGAGTTCTACGGTGACGTCAGCTTCATGAAAGCAGGTCTCCTCTTTGCCGACGTCATAAACACCGTGTCCGAGACCTACGCTAAAGAGATCCAGACCCCCGAGTTCGGCGAGGGGCTGGACGGTGTCCTGAGAAAGCGCAGCGGCGACCTGTACGGGATCGTGAACGGCATTAACTACCACGAATATGACCCGTCGTCCGATCCGAGGGTGTTCAAGACGTACAACAGTAATGACATGAGCGGAAAAGCGGAGAACAAAATAGCGCTTCAGAGGGAGTTGGGCCTCACGCTCTCTCATGAGCCGCTCGTGGGCATGGTCTCCAGACTGGTCGACCAAAAAGGTCTCGACATACTGCTTGACGCTATGCCCGAGATCCTCTCAAAGCCGCTCCAGTTCGTGCTTCTTGGGTCAGGCGACGAGCGCTATGAGAAAGCGTTCAGGTCTCTCACCTCGGCTTACCCCGGGAAAGTATCGGTCACCACCGGCTTCAACGGGATTCTCGCGCAGCGGATCTACGCCGGGTCCGACATGTTCCTGATGCCATCAAGGTTCGAGCCGTGCGGCCTGGGCCAGCTAATCGCCATGCGGTACGGTTCCATTCCGGTGGCCCGGCGGACCGGGGGTATCGCAGACACCGTGAGCGATTACGATGTCTCCACCGGTACGGGGACAGGTTTCCTGTTCGACGACTACAAAGCGGAGGACCTGGTAGCCGCACTCGACCGGGCCCTTGAGAGGTACGCCGACCGGGAGACGTGGATCCACATAGTGAAACAGGCCATGGAAAGCGACTTCTCGTGGAACAAATCGGCGGCGATGTATACCGAGGTGTACATGGAGGCTCTATCGCGGCGCGGGCGAATAGAACGTCCGGCTTAGTGCGCCTACAGTCGATCAGCGACTCCGGCGGTCGACCGGCGACTCAAGCTGCAGACCACCCGGCTCGGGCGGCGAAGTGCCCATTTCTAGCGGCGCAGCACCGACTCGTAACAGGAGAGTATCTTGGATGCCGCGGCCTCCTTGGAAAAAGACATGGCGTTTCGCTTCGCATTCTCCTGCATCCGCGAAAGAACTCCTGGATTGCCCAAGAGATAGGCCGCCCGCTCGGCTATCTCATCCGGGTCGTTGGCGCACAGGTACCCGTCTTCTCCGTCCAGGACCATATCCTTGACTCCCAGCGCGCCGACTGCCACGGCGGGGACGCCCGCGGCTTTCGCTTCTACAAGCACAAGACCTTGAGTGTCGGTGAGGGAAGCGAACATGAAAAGGTCGGCGGAGGCGTACATGTGCGGCATCGCCTCAGGTGGGACTGAGCCCGCAAAGAATGTCCTATCGGCGATACCCAGAGAACGCGCGAGGTTCTGCAACTCATCACGCAGGGGACCGTCGCCGACCAATAGGAGGGCCGCATCCTTCTTCGCCCGCAGGCGGGCGAATGCTTTGAGGAGCACTTCTACATTCTTCTCAATTCCCAGCCTGCCGCAGGAGATGATAACGGGGATGCCTCCCGGTATCCCGTAACGCTCACGGGCATAGTGAGGGTCGCCCCCCTGGAATTCCTCTACCGGGATTCCGTTGGGAATGGGGAAGATGGGCGAAGTAACCCCGTGCTCCCTGAGATAGTCGGCCAGCACCCTTGAGGGAGTAATCACGGCGTCTACGGCGTTTGCCACCCTGAACGCCATCCTTTCAACGGCCTGCGACACGCGCTTGCCGCCCACCGGCACGTAGTGGGAGTACATGTTGTACATAGTATGGTAGGTCATTACCACCGGAATGCCGTGGCGCCTTCCTATGGAGTAGCCCGCCCTGCTCAGGTTAAAAGGGGAGTGTATATGGATGACATCCGGACGGAACCTGAGAAGCGACCTTCTGAGCCCAAAAAAGGGCGGTACGGCAACGTAGTACGCGGCGTTTGTGGGAGATCTGAGGGATGGAAGCCTCTTCACTCCTTCCTCCGGTGCCGCGTTCGGGTAGGCCGGGCAATAGATGGATACCCGGTGTCCCATCTTGACGAGTGTGTCTTTCAGGGTGGATACTGCCCGAGTTACACCTGATATGTAGGGATAATAGCTGTCGCTTACCATGGCGATGTTCATGTTTAAGCCCACCTCAGTGTCTTGGACCGCCGGAGCGGCCCGGCCCCAATCCGGTACGCCCGTCCGGTCTTGATTATCCCCGGATTGCACCGGCGTACGCAACCTGCCTGCTTTCACGTCTACATACGAACTTGTACGAGAAAAGCACCGCCTGGGCTCCAAACTGCATAAAAGGTGCCTCAAAACAGGAAACATATACTGCCAGAACGAGAAAGGAGCTGGTTATGTTTGGGAACAATTGCCAGGTCAGCCAGATATCGATGGAAGGAAGGTAAGGAAGCGGACCTCAGGGAGTTCGTGGAGGGACGCGTACTGCAAGGAGCATCCATCACCCAGGCGCTCAAGGAATACGCCGAGAAAAACCGCATCTCATGGCTTACTGCCCGGTGGAAGTACTATCAAGTACGGAATCAGGGGAATCAGGAAGACCAAACCGCAGCCAGGGAGCCGGAACATGGCGGCATACAAGAGCCCCAGTCGCGCGAGGAAGGCTTCCTCGATTATCTCCAGGACTTGGTCCGCTCCACTGAGGAGTCAGGGCAGGACATAGTCCCGTTCATAAAGGGGCTATCCAGGATGGCGGTCCTCTCTAAGGAAAGCACCCGCCTCAGGGATGAGATCGCCGCGCTCAAGAAGTGCATAAGGGATGCCGCCAGAGTAATCGAGGACCATTCGGCCAATCTGGCCCGGTGGCTCGAACGGAGCCAAGTGGACAGGGTGTCCTGCCTCAAGGAGTTCTCCAGAGCCATGGAAGAAGACCTGAAGGCGCTCAGAGACACCCGTGACTCGCTTGCGGGCGTCTAGGGCCCCGACCGAAAACCCAAAAGTCAAGAGACGGATCCGGCTTGTTAGAGCATCCGTCTCGCTCGTCTTTTTCTGCCTCCTCGGACTACTTGTAAGGTATCAGGTCATAGGTCCCCTCCAATCGGATAGGTTTGTGGAACCAGCCTTTTACCAGCGGTATATGGGGGTCCCGGTGGCCCTCCCTCGCGGAAACATCCTGGACAGGAACGGGATCCCCCTCCACTATCCCGTGTGGGGAAACGCCATCGCGCGGTTGTCGGCAGGTGGAGGCTCGAAAGACCCTGTTGCCGAGAAGGTTGTGAGGGAAGCGTCGCCCGAAGAGGTCGCTGAGGTCCTGACAAGAAAGAGGGAAGAGGGCTACGCCGTAATCCCCGAAGAAATACGGTACGGTCCTTCTTCGCTGGCGCGGCATGTGGTCGGACACGTAAGGACCAACGCTTACATAAATCCCAGAGATAACGTAGGCGAGGGCGGGCTCGAAAAGTGGTTTCAGGATTCGCTCTCGGGAGGGTATCCATCGTCGGCCGGTGTGGTACTGACAGGCGAAGGCACAGGGCTCCCCGGAATGGGTATCAGGGTCGTGCCCCCTCAGGATAGGCCGCCGGATCTGTGGACAACTCTCGATGTCTCCATACAGATGACCGTAGAAGACGTCCTAGACCAGAGGGGTGTCAGAAAAGGTGCAGCCCTGGTGTTGGACGCCCGGAATGGAGAGGTCTTGGCCATGGCGTCCAGACCCAACTACGACCAGAACCACCCCGAAAGGAGCATGGACGACGAGGACTCACCGTTCGTAAACCGGGCCGTTTCGGCCTTCCCTCCGGGGTCCGTATGGAAAACTGTGATCATGGCGCTTGCCCTGGATAGGGGATATGTGGGAGAGGACGACTCATTTCAGTGCGAAGGCAGCATCAAGGTCGGAGACAGGGTGATCGCGTGCGGCTCCCGCGAGAGCGGCCACGGAACGGTCACGGTGAAAGAAGCCCTCGCATATTCGTGCAATTCGGCGCTCATACAGTGCGCGCAACTCATCCCGGCCAGGGAACTGGTGGAGTTCGCCGTCCACTGCGGATTTGGGGCAAAGACGGGCTTAGAGCTCCCTGAAGAGGCACCGGGAGTGCTGCCCAACCCCTATAACATGTACCTGGGCGACAAGGCAAACCTGGCGATCGGCCAGGGCTATCTCTCGGTTACACCGCTCCAGGTGGCGGCATTTTACCGTTCGATCGTGGATGGCGGCGTGTGGAAGAGCCCGGAACTGGTCCTCGGGTCCCATCCGGAGTCAAAGAGGCTTTTCGGCGAGGATACCGCCAGGGTACTCCAATCGGCACTTCTTCTTGCCACGCGCCGGGGTACTGCTGAAGCCGCCTATATCCATGGGTTCGGCGCGGCCGGGAAAACCGGCACTGCGGAGACGGGACGCCCCGGAGGCAAGCCCCACGCCTGGTTTTCTGGGTGGGCTCCGCTCATAGCGCCCGAGTATGTGATCGTCGTCTTTGTCGAGGAAGGAGGAGACGGCCCCGGCGTTGCGGCGCCCATTTTCCGCGATATAGCAGAGAGGCTTCTCAAGCTGGACACGCACATAGAGCCCCCGTCCGGAATATGATGTAGGGTCCTCAAACCCCATGTACGGAGGGTGGCAGCGTGATAAACGCCCTTCACGGCATCGCTCAGCTCATTCTCAAGGTCCTTGAGGTCTCTCTGGGTTTCATAGGCGGCAACTTCCCCCATCCTTTGTCTGAAGAAGAGGAACAAAACTGCCTGAGGGGAGTTAGAAGCGGAGACATAAACTGCAGGAATACCCTTGTGGAACATAACCTGCGCCTTGTGGCCCATATCGTGAAGAAGTTCGACCCAAACCCCCAAGACATAGAGGATATGATATCCATCGGGAGCATAGGGCTAGTGAAGGCCATCAACACCTACCGGCCCGACAAAGGCACCAGGCTCGCGACCTATGCGTCCAAGTGCATCGAGAACGAGATCCTCATGTACCTCAGGGCAACCAAGAACGACAAGAGCGAACTACACCTTTTCGACCCTTTGTCCTCGGAAGATGACGAAGGAGAAGTCACCTACATCGATCTGGTTAGAGACGAGGACGGTGACGTCGCGGAAGTTGTGACGGCCAAAGTGCAGGCGGAAAGCGTCCTATCGAAGCTTCAAGTCCTCGATGAGAAGGAAAGAGAAGTCCTGGAACTACGGTACGGTCTCTCGGGCAAACCCCAGAAGACCCAGCGGGAGATTGCGAGGCTGCTTGGCATCTCAAGGTCGTACGTAAGTCGCATCGAGAAAAGAGCCCTATCCAAGCTGGCCAAGTCCTGTCAGGTGTTCATCCAGTAGAACCGCCATCGTTCATGAGCCCTCCACCGTTCTGGTAAGATAGGTGGGGGTGTCTCCTTGGCTGAATATCTCGAATTCAAGGGCACGGGGCCTATGCGCCTCTTAACGCCAAATTTGCGGCTCAAATCCATATACGATCTCCCAATCCCGTGGCTCAAGGAAAGACGTGTCCGGGCCATCCTCACTGACCTTGACAACACGCTGGTTCCGTGGCGCGACTACCGCGTAGCCGCCGAGCTGGCAGATTGGTTCCGCACCCTCCACGGTGAAGGCTTCAGGACGGTGATACTGACCAACGCCCGGCCTTCACCGACCATAAAGGAGATGTCGGAAGAGCTCCAGACAGAGCTGGTTGTCGGGGCCCGGAAGCCGGTGCAGCGGTTTTTCAGGCGCGCTCTGGAGAGGGTGGACGCTTCGCCCGTGGAAGCCTGCGTCATCGGAGACCAGGTCTTCACCGATGTCTTGGGCGGCAACCTAATGGGCTGCTACACGGTCCTCGTTGAGAGGATCGGGCGCCGCGAGTTTTTCGGCACCAAGATCATGCGCCTCCTCGAGAGGAGAGTCCTGGGCCGGCTGGATAGGTTCAGAGTGCAGAACGAAGGCGTAGAGGGCGACGCCTCGCGGTAGCCCTCCGGCAGAAACTCCTCGCTCCCGCAGAATCACCGGGTACTTATTTCACTCTCCAGTTTTTCGATTATAACCTTGTGATTCATCCTCGCAGGGAGGCGGGGCCATGCTCAATATACTTGTAACCTATGAAAAGCCATCCTGGCAGCGAAGCATTCAGCTTGTTCTCTCGCGCCAAAGGTACGTGAACGCGTCATATTCGCCACTCGGGCTGAGCGACAAAAAGATCGCCCGAGATAAGTTCGAAGTGATAATCCTCCAGTGCGGGCCCAATAAGACAAGGCTCCGCGACTCACTGGCATCTCTCAGAAAGCGATTTCCCAACGCCAGGATTATCTTGGTCTTGGAAAAACTGGGTGTCAGCGATTTCTCCTTCGGGCACAGTATGGGCATAAGCGCGATACTGGATGAGAGCGCCGGTCCGGACCAGATCCTGGCCTCCCTCGAGGCCGCGACCAGGGGGGACTTGTACATTGCGGCCCCGATCCTAAGAAGAGCTGCCTCACAGAACGCCGGAGACGTCGACAATGGCTTCTTGCCCCCTGATGAACTGAGCGACAGGGAGATAGAAGTCCTGTCTTTGGTGGCGCGTGGGCTCTCCAACAAGGCCATCGCTCAAAGTCTCTATATCAGCGAGAAGACGGTGAAAAACCACTTGTACAGCATTTTCCGGAAGATCGGGGTGACTGACAGGACCAAAGCGGCGCTCTACGCGATCAAGAGTCTTTCGTCCCATAAATATGGGCCTTACGCCCCTCTTGAGGTGTTCTACGAGCTCGATGAACACCAATGAGAAGTTGTTTCTTTATCGCATATCTCCCCCCCGAGATGCGTAAAGAGCAGCGAGAGCGCCCGGGCCCATGCCCGGGATTTTTTGTTGCCTAGAGCGCTTCTCTCACGGGTAGAACTGGTGCCGGAAAAGATAGTAGAGTGTGAGCCCCATGGCGGATAGCGCCAGAAGTACGCTCCAAAAGACCCCGGCCCACATGCGCCGTTTCCCCAGCGACCAGGCCCACGAGAGAGTGTAGATTCCTATGAGAACTGAGATGATCCCGATTGCAATGTGCATATCTCAAGCGTGTGCGCGTTTTCCTTGGATCATTCGTTGAGCCCAGTCTTCTGGAGGTCAGTGTAACTTTACTGTAGGAGTTTTTGGAGGTTGGTGGTTAGCAGATAACGAAAGAGACCCCACCGTCCTTGCTGGGACGAGTGTTAACACTCGAGAGGTGAGGTCTCATGCAAATTGTACAA
>DUSU01000025.1 GCA_012842425.1 Candidatus Fermentithermobacillaceae bacterium
AGTTCCATATGTTCCCCGCGGTGTTCCGGACCTTCTTGTAACCTTTCACCGCCGCGTAGGCTACGGCCGCCGAAGGGTCGGCGAAGTCGTAGGAGTACTCCCGGTAGTTGCCCTTCAGGAGGCCGTCCCTGCGGATCCGTTCCTCAAGCGGCGAGCCGGTGAGGACAACCAGGTCCGAGATGATGCCGGTCTGCATCCCTTTGAGTATCCGTGAGTACGCTTTGGCATCGCCGCCGGCGGCTTGGTCCAAAAGCTCGAAGGCCTGCTTGATTTCGGACACCTTTCTGTAGGGGTGCCAGAAGATGAAGCTGTAGCCGAACTCCAGACCGCTGTCCAGCACGTAACGCAGTGAGTCTATCATCTGCTTTCTGGTCGTGCCTTTCCCGTAGAGTTCGATATCGGATTCGGATACGGCGTCAAGGCTCAGGTAGATTGAGCTGAGGCCAGCCTCTTTCAGTATCTTAAGGATGTCGGGGTCTACCTCGTCTGCCCTGCAGTATATCTCGAGGCGTGCTTTGAGGCCGCGCCTCAGGATCTCCCGGGCGATGGCCTCTGCCCGCGCCCTGCCTTCGTCGCAGCGTCCGAAGAAGTCCTCGTCCACGAACCTGAAGTTCACGAAGCCGTAGTCCTTCTGGAGCGCTTCCATTTCGTCAACTGTGTTCTCGGGAGACCGTGCTCTCCAGCGAGGGCCCGGATTGGTCGCCTGGAATGCATGTATGGTGCAGAAAGTGCAAGTACCCCCACATCCCCGGGATGAGAGGATGTTGGCCGAAGCAGCGCCGGGGTTCTTGGATCCCCTGTACATCTCCGCCTGTGGGCGGAGGGGGAACGGGAGTGAATCCAGATCGGTTACCATGGGCCGTCTGGGGGTCTCCTGTGATTGGAGGGCCAGGCCCGGGACCTCTAGCCATGCCGTCACGTCCGGCCCCTGGATGTTTCTGCCCGCCGCGAGGGCGTTCATAGCCTCCACCAGGGTCACTTCGCCCTCTCCGATACATATGGCAGAGAGCATCGGGAAGTCTCGGAGGAGCTCCTTGCGGGCGATCGTCGGGAAATGCCCTCCGAGGATTACCGGGGATTTGACATCCGAGAGGAGTTCCAACATCGCTGCGCACTGTGGGAAGAACTCCTGCCAGTTGGCCGATACTCCGAGGACGTCGAAGTGCCTGTCCTTTATCTCTTTGACGGTCCTGGCCGGACCCCAGCCGTGGAACGGCGCGTCCAATATCTCGACGGAAATCCCCGCTTTCTCACAGGCGGCGGCCAGGTATCCCGTCCCCAGGTATTCGTAGAAGCCCTTGTAGAAGTTGCCTTGCCCCCACGGCCAGCCGAAATTGTGTGGGGCGCTCACCAAGAGAAGCTTCGGTCGGTCGTTCTGCATGTGCATCTCCCGTCAGTTTCTGGCCTCTTTTGTCGCCTATTCACTGCGGGCGGTATTTCTCCGGACTGGAAAAGGAATCCTTCCAATGTGAAGAACGTGGGCCTGGGCCTCATACCGGAGTCGTCGGTCTACCTGCGACTGGTAGGCCGCATCTTCCCGTTGGTACGGGGGGAACTCGGGAAGTGGAAGCGTCTCGCGGTGGCCATCCCGGATGACGAACTCCGCATACAGGCGCTATCCAGCATTTCGTCCAAGGCTTTTCACTGCATGGGCGGGTCCGTCCTGGCGCTTCTCAATCCCGGGCGCCTTCGCGAACTCGTGAAGGCAATTGTCGCCATCCAGACGGTCAGCGACTACCTGGATAACCTGTGTGACAGGGCGTCTGCCTCATATGCATGGGCGAGTGACCCGTCGTTGGAGGCGGCACGCAGGGGCTTTGTGTCATGTATGTCGATCCACGAAGCCTTCCGGTGCGCAGTAGATCCCACGAGGCCGATCACCCCGTTCTACCGGCTGTATCCGGTGAAACACCCTAGGGGCGACGGAGGGTACCTCGACTCGCTGGTCAAAGAGTCAAGGGACGTACTCCGGAGCCTTCCTTCCTACGATGTCGTTCTACCGTGGGTCAGATACCTTTCAGGCCTCTACTCCGAACTCCAGTCCATAAAGCACCTCTCACCTGCCATAAGGGAAGGACTCATGGAGGAGTGGCACCGAGCCCGATGGGTAGGGGACCTGGACCCTTCCGCCTGCTCGCTCCCGCTGCCCGAGTCGGTTTCTGAGGGACTATATGGTGATCCCCCGAAATCCGGGTCGGTAGACACCGGCCGGAGAAGGATCTCCCTGCCGTGGTGGGAATTTGCCGCCGCCACCGGCTCGAC
>DUSU01000026.1 GCA_012842425.1 Candidatus Fermentithermobacillaceae bacterium
CGCCCGCCCCATCGCCCTGGGAGTGAAGGCGTTCAGCAAGGTGCTGAGGATGGAAAAGGTCGTTGAGAGCACGATTAGCCATTTCTGCGGTCCGAGGTAGGCTATTAGGCGCTTCAGGGTGCCCCGGAAGTCCTTCGCCTTTTCGACGGGCCTTGCGAAAGCAGGACCGCCGCCCGGGCCTCTTGGCGGGCGCTGGGTTTCTTGAGGTGCGCCCTGACCGGGCCGGGCCTTAGCAGCCCCTCCAGCCGATGCTCCGGGACGGTTGCCTCCGGGAGCCCCCGCCGGTATAGCGGCCCCCTGGGCGATGCTCCTGCTAGAACCTTCTCCACGAGTGGCGCTCATGCTATCTCCTCCTCCGACATCTGCGACAGGACGATCTCCCTGTACACCGGGTTTGTCTTGAGGAGCTCCTTGTGAGTCCCGTTCCCGACTATGCGTCCGCCGTCAAGGACCAGGATGCGGTCGGCGTCCATGATGGTGCTCACGCGCTGGGCGACGATGATAACCGTCGCTCCTTGGGTTTCCATCCTGAGAGCAGCCCTCAGCCTGGCATCGGTCCTGAAGTCCAGGGCGCTGAAACTGTCATCGAAGATGTAGATGGCCGGCTTCCTCACGATCGCCCTTGCGATGGAGAGACGTTGCTTCTGTCCTCCGGAGAAGTTGGTGCCCGCTTGGGCTACCGGGGCGTCGAAGCCGTCAGGAAGCTCGGATATGAAGTCCTCTGCCTGCGCGATCCTACAGGCGTGGGCGATTTCGTCTATCGTCGCGTCTTCCTTGCCGTAGCGGATGTTGTCGGCGATCGTCCCGCTGAAGAGCACCGCTTTCTGCGGGACCAGTCCTATCAGGCTCCGGAGCTCTTCCTGCTTCATATTCCGGATGTCCACGCCGTCTATCAGGATGGCGCCGCTATCCACGTCGTAGAAGCGCGGGATAAGGTTTACAAGCGTGGACTTGCCCGAACCGGTGCCTCCGATGATCGCCGTTACCTCGCCCGGCGAGGCGGTGAAACTGATGTTCCTGAGCGCTGGTTCTTCGGCTCCGGGGTAGCTGAAAGTCACATCCCGGAACTCGACGTGCCCCCGGCGGGACGGGGTGGACTCGGGTATGGTAGGCGCGCTGTCTGGCCCGACAGGAGCGGATTCCGGCTCGTCGGGCGGGTCGACTATCTCAGGCACACTTTCCAGCACTTCCACGACTCTGTCCGCAGACGCCGCCGCCCGCGGGAACATGACGAACATGAACGAGATATTGAGCAGAGAGAAGAGGATCCTCATGGCGTACTGCACGAAGGCCATGAGCCCGCCTACTTCCAGATTACCGGCTTCCACTCTGTGGCTGCCTATCCAGATTAGGGCTATCATCATGAAGTTGATGGTCAGCATTATGAGAGGCATCATCGAAGACATAATCCGGTTAACTCTGAGGTGGGTCTCCACAAGGTCCCTGTTAGCCTCGTCGAACCTCTTCGCTTCATGGTCCTCGCGGTTGAACGCCCTCACGACGCGGATACCCGTGAGGTTCTCGCGCAAGACCAGGTTTAGCCTGTCGACTTTGGCTTGGATGGTCCTGAAGAGGGGCATCCCCCTGCGTATTCCGGAGAGCATTATTAGGAAAATGAAAGGAAGCGCCCAGATGAGGGTCTTGGAGAGGTCCACGTCCATGGAGACCGCCATGATCACGCCGCCCACGGCCATGATGGGCGCGCTCACTACCATCCTAAGGGTCATGAGGACGACCATCTGGACCTGGGTTATATCGTTAGTTGTCCTGGTTATGAGCGAGGCGGTGCCGAACTTATCGAACTCACGCAGGGAGAAAGATTCTACCCGCGAGAAGACCATTTCGCGCAGGTCCCGGCCGAAACTTGTTGAGGTCCTCGAAGACAGGTACCCGGCCCCTATGGCGCAGGCCATTCCGACGAAGGCCACCAGGAGCATCCGGCCGCCGGTAAGAAGGATGTACCGGGTGTCTCCCGCAGGGATCCCAACGTCGACGATGTTCGCCATGAGCGTCGGCAGGGACAGCTCTGAGAGAGACTGAAGGAGCACTAGGACCAAACATAATGCTATTTGGCCCGCATAAGGCCGTAAATGACCGAACAGTCGACGCACCGATTACCATCTCCCTTAACTCGAAACAGACGGCATTCTGCCAGTATGCGAGTACTGGAAACCGCGCGGCCAAGGTTCGTCATAAGCCGCGCTGGCCCGCATTCACTCGGGCGAACCGTCTTGGACAGCCTTTTTCAGCGCCTCAAGGGACGCTATGGTTGAGTCCAGTTCTTCATCGGATAAACCTGAGATAACCGCTGAGACTCTCCGCCGCACCTCATCTAACATCCTATGAAAATGGGCTTTCGCCTCGTCGGTGGCATAGAGGCGGATGAGCCGCTGGTCCTTGGGGTCGGACCGCTTTTCGACAAACCCCTTCTCAACCAGCGCCTCTACTGCCTTGGAAACGTTGGACTTGGCGAGGCCTGTAATCCGTGATAGCCCGCTTACGGTGGTGCCGGGATGGTGGTCGACTTCCCGCATCACTATCGCGGCAGGTCTCGCCAACGCGTGTTCATGCCATGCCGTCCGGGCGAGGTCATGGAACGCTTTGTTGACATCCCTGAGCAGCGTGAAGAGCCTCTCTGCGCGCTCCGATCCCCGGAGGCCGGAGCATCGTTCAGCCCCGCTTCTTGCCACGGCTTTCCCTCCACATCTCACTAGAATCCATACGTACCGGTGGAACTCCGGTCGTGTCTCATGTTGTTTGCTCGTTGGCACATCGTCCCGGAGAGAACGTTCTCTTGAGAACGAATTAAGTATGGCATAGGGGAGCCCTGCGCGCAACATGATCCAAATAGGAGGAAATTCGTGAAAAAGCGGGCATCCTTTGCCAAAAGGAGATATAATAGAGCTAAGGCTGAGTCTATGGTATACGCTCTTGGTTATTTCTGCCGCGAAAGGAACCGGGGGACGGACCTAGGATAAGAGGCCGGTAAAGAAAGGATAGTGGTAGAGTGACCAAGAGACTGTATTTTGGCAACCTGAGCTGGGACGTGACCGACGCAGACCTCACCAACGCAGTCGCACAGTACGGTAGGGTGGTATCGGCGCGGGTCGTCACCGACCGCGAGACAGGCAGGTCCCGCGGGTTCGGTTTCGTCGAGGTCGATGAAGCGGACGCGCAGAAGGTTATCGACTCGATGAACGGCATGAACCTGTACGGCCGCAACCTTACGGTGAACGAGGCGCGCGAAAGAGAGCAGCGGCCTTTCGGCGGCCCCAGAGGCGACAGGAGAAGGTACTAGAAGCCAATTACAAGCACATCGGTGGTCCTGGGACGGTCCTAGGAGAACGTCCTAGGACCGCTCTTGCTTCTGGACCTTCACCTGGCTGTGGACTTCCGTTACTCCTCTGGCCTTAGAAGCCGCTTCTTTGGCCGCCTCAACCTCGGCGGGGTCGTCGGTGTTTCCAACGAGAGTGACAATGCCCTTCTCGACCTTGGCGCCGATGTTTCTCGTGTTCACGTCGGGGTGAGCCTCGAGTTCTTCCGAGACCTCGAACTCGACTCCCTTATCGGTTATGGGGCCGTCCGTGCTGACGGCAATGGCGGCGTCTACCTTTGTTATGCCAGGAATGCTGAGTGCCAGTTCTTCTGCCCACTTCTTCTCCGCGAGGGTATCGACGACCCCTTGGATCTGCGCCTCACGCTCAACGACGTCGGCCCGCAAGGCATATGCCCCCAGGTTCGGGTCGGAATCGAGGACATTCCGGAGCTCCTCCTTGAGCTGGTTATCCACCAGGTCCGGGCTCAGCCCTTTGGCTCCTCTGACCGTGCTCGGAACTCCCTGGTTTCCCGAATCGTCATGCACTGCGCTGAACGTTCCGGTACCTATGAGTTCCGCTGGGTCTTTGCCATCTCTGGCGCCCCGCGCATCCCTGGAATGCCTTGCCATACTCGCATCATTGGCATCCTTGACCAGCGTGGCGTGCCTGCCATCTCTGTCGGCTAGCCTCTGCACCTTACCCCGTCTATCTGGTACGTTGTTTTGTCCGCCGCCACCTGAGCCCCTGTGCGCCGCATGGCGGTCGGTATCCCGGTCAGGCATCATGCGTTCCCCCTTTGCTTTAGTTATCTTTGGGGGTCCGCCCGTATATTCCAGGTTCAGGCGGTCGACGGCGACCAGTTGCTTCTTGGACGCTCTTGCTTTGTCGACGGAAGACCCGGACGCAGAAGTGGAGCGGATGCGGAACACACGAGTCAGGTCTCTGGTCACGATGCCTCGGCTCACTTGTCTCGTGGACAACGAAGGTCACCTCCAGATTACTCCGGAGAGACCTGCGGGGAGACTGGGCCTTTGCGGCCGGGTTCACGTCGCACGAAACTCGCACCCGTGTACGAAGGCTTGCTTACGGGGAACTGCCGCCGGGACCATTGGCACCGAGTGCATATCCCACCGGGTCCATGACGGCAGACCTGGCGGTGGGTGTTCTTGCTCGCGTGGCTGCTATGTAGACATCGGATGGTGTTGGCTCAATATGGCCGGCTTACGCCGGCAGCGCTTTGTGTCGAGCGGCCGGGCAGATGGCTCCCCGGGCTACCTCTCCGGACCTTGTGTATTAGCGCTCAAAGCTGATGGAGAGGAGCATCCCGGCACCTCCTTGCCTGTTTTTCCCTGCGTCTTCCGCCTCTCGACGTCTTGGTCCTGGTGCGCAACTGCCCGGAATTGTGCCAATTCGGCGCCCCACAGTTCCACTGCTTGTTGGCCGGTCGACCAGAATCTAGTCTGAAGACTGGCCGAGGGTCACACCAATCATTGTATGAACCCTCTCCTGCGCATTCAAGACTAGCTGGGGAGATCTGCTATTAGACCATGATTGCTTACTTTTTGTACATGAGTTTCGGCCGAAGGTTACCTTTTGTGCATGAGTCGGGGCGAACGGTTACCTTTTGTACATGAGTTCCGCCCGAGGGTTACTTTTTTGTACATGAGTTTCGCCGGACAGTTACCTTTTGTACATGAGTTTGACCGAACGGTTACTTTTTGTACATAAGTTCCTCCAAAGGGTTACCTTTTGTACATGAGTTTGGCTGAACGGTTACTTTTCGTCCATGACTTTCGGCAGAAGGTTACCTTTTGTACATAAGCTTCGCCGGGACTGTTACTGTCAGTCCATGACCCGACTAAAACATACTCCTCGGCCCCTGGATGCATCCCCGAACGCCGTCGCCACCGCGGATGATTGTGCTCCCGCCACGAATGATTTCATTCTCTTCCAAGAATGAACAGAAGATGCCCGCGTAGTATTGGGCGACATGAACTCATTAGATTCTGGTGAGCAAGCGGTCCAGGGAGAAGCAAACGGTCTGCGAAACGACCAAGCGAGTAGTCGGCCAGATGACCGGCTCCACACGAGGGAGGTTGTGCCTTGGAGACAGGAAGATCGTCATGCAAGACAAGGATCGAAGACCACCCCATTCTGGATTTCCCGGCAAGGAAGGAAGTGACCTTCACCTGGGAAGGTCAAGAACTCAGGGGCTACGAGGGTGAGCCGATTGCGGCCGCTCTGCATGCCGCAGGGATCAAGGTCCTGCATACTAGCCACAAGTCCAAGAGACCCCGCGGGTTCTTCTGCGCCATTGGCAACTGCTCGTCCTGCTTGGTGGTGGTTAACGGAGTCCCCAACGTCCGTGCGTGCACAGAGAAACTGAGAGAAGGGATGCGTGTCCAAAGGCAGGAAGGCACGGGTCCCGCTCCCAGGTCGAGGGAGTGATGGCGGTGAGGACGACGGAACTGGTAATCATTGGCGCCGGCCCTGCCGGCATCTGTGCTGCGCTTGAGGCAGCTTCTCACGGGGTTAAGACAACCCTTGTGGACCGCGGGGAAGAGCTTGGGGGTCAACTCATCAAACAGACTCACAAGTTTTTCGGATGGCATAAGAAATCCGCGGGTACCCGGGGGGTCCTCATAGCCAAAAAGCTTGCCGAAGAGGTCCTCAACAATGAGAACATCACCCTCCTAAACTCGACCGAAGCACTCGGCTACTACGACGACGGAACCCTGCTTGTTGAGACGCCCCGGGGGATCGACCGCGTTCTCGGCGACAGGCTGATCGTAGCGACAGGTGCCTCAGAGAGGATGCTCCTCTTCCCGGGCAATGACCTTCCCGGGGTGTACGGAGCTGGTGCAGTCCAGACGCTCATGAACGTCCACGGCGTGAGGCCCGGTGACTCGGTCTTGATGATAGGTTCAGGGAACATCGGGCTCATAGTAAGCTACCAGCTTCTCCAGGCTGGTGTCCGCGTTGCGGCTGTGGTCGAAGCCATGCCTACTATCGGTGGTTACGCCGTGCATGCCTCCAAGATCAGGAGGCTCGGAGTCCCGATCATGACCAGGCACACCATCAAGGAAGCCTACGGCAAAGAACAGGTCGAGGGGGCCGTCATCTGGGAACTGGATGAAAACTGGAACGGCATCCCAGGCACGGAGAAAGACCTCGAGGTTGATGTGGTCTGCCTCGCCATCGGGCTTACTCCCTTGGCCGAGCTCCTGTGGCAGTGCGGGGCGGAGATGGCCTACATCCCCGAACTGGGCGGGTTCGTGCCCCTCTACGACGAGACCATGGAGACCACTCGGAAGGGTGTTTTTGTCGCGGGCGACGTAGCGGGTATCGAGGAAGCGTCGACGGCCATGGCCGCGGGTAGGATGGCCGGACTGTCGGCGGCGCGTAGCCTGGGCAAGGTGTCGGATCTCGACTACTCCAGGCTGAGGAACGAGATAGCAGGTGAACTGGAAGGGCTCCGTTCTGGGCCGGCGAGCGCCAAGATCCTGAGCGGCATAGCCAAAATGAGGGCGATGCTGCAGTCGGTGAAAGAAGCGGCTGCAGTATCTGAAGCAGAACCGGCGAATCAGCCGGCGAATCAGCCAGCGGATCAGCCGGCGAATCGGCCTGCGAAGCAAGCGGCGAGTGAACCGGCGAAAGAAGGGGATCTCGCGGAGGCGGGAGCCCGAGACTCCGAAGCGCAGGGGAACAACGGTTCAAAGTCAGAGGAGGCGGTGGGAGCATGAGCACGCTTGTTACGACAGGAGTACCTTCGGCCCAAGATATCGCCGGAGTGACCCCGCCCGAGGAAAGGCGGGCCAGAGGCCCCTATGCGACCATTGAGTGCTTCCAGCCCATCCCTTGCGACCCGTGCCACCACAGCTGCCGCTTTGGAGCCATCCAGGAGTTCGAGGACATAAACGACATTCCCAAGATGGACTGGTCCAAGTGCACAGGATGTGCCCTGTGCGTGGCGGCTTGCCCCGGACTCGCCATCTTTGTCGTGGATGAAACATACAGCGAGACCGAATGCCTGATCGCCATGCCTTACGAGTTTGTGCCTCTTCCCGAAAAGGGACAGCCCGTCAAGCTAACCGATAGGGCCGGCATCGTTGTCGCAGATGGTATTGTGCAGCGCGTCGTGGCCGGGAGAAAGCCCGCGGGAACCCCGGTGGTCTGGGTGAGCGCGCCTAAGAGGCTTGCTACGGTTGTACGCGGCTTTATCCTGCGAAAGGAGGGCTAGGGCAATGTCCAGGACAGATGACGACATAATCGTCTGCAGGTGTGAAGATGTGACACTCGGAGAGATCCGGCGCGCAATCGCCGAAGGCGCGACTACCATGGACGAGATCCGCCGCATCACGCGCGCGGGGATGGGCCCTTGCCAGGGCCGGACCTGCCGCCAACTCATAGCCTTGGAACTGGCTCGGAAGACGGGTAAGCCGGTGGCGGAAGTCTTGCCCTCCACGATCAGGCCACCTATGAAAGCGGTCACGATGGGCAGCCTCGCCAAGATCGGAGAGGAGGATGCCGAATGAGACGTACTGCCGATGCCGTCGTAATCGGAGGCGGCGTAACCGGTGCTTCTGTAGCGTATAACCTCCTCAAACTGGGCATGAGGGACGTCGTCCTGTGCGAAAAGGCGACCTTCTGCAACGGTTCAACCGGCCGCTGCGGGGCAGGCGTCCGCGAGCAGTGGGGTTCCAAAGGGAACTGCCTCCTGGCTAAGGCATCTATCGATATGTTTGAGCAGTTGGCCGATGAACTGAATTACCCCCACGACCTGGAGTTCAAACAGAAGGGTTACCTTATGCTCGCCCATACTGAAAAGGAATGGGCCCAGTTCCAGAAGAACGTCCAGCTCCAGAACTCTTTGGGCATCAAATCGAGGCTTTGCACCCCCGAAGAAGCGCGGGAGATCGTCCCGGCGCTCAACACTGAGGGTATGCTGGGTGCTACTTTCAACGGCCGCGACGGGCATGCCAACCCGTTCCACGTGACCAGGGCGTACCTGACCGCTGCCGAGAGGATGGGGGCAGACATCAACTACTTCACCGAGGTTACCGGGATTGAGGTCTCCGGCGGTAAGGTGAAGGCCGTGGTTACGAAAAAAGGGGTCATCGAGACTCCCATCGTGATAAACGCCGCCGGGCCGTGGGCGAAACCCGTTGCTGAGATGGTCGGCGTGAAGCTGCCGCTCTTCACGCAGCGGCACCAGATCCTAGTCACCGAGCCTGTAGGATGGCTGCTAGACCCGATGGTCATGTCGTTTTCCATCGGCATCTACTGCCAGCAGACTCCCCACGGTTCCCTCATCATGGGGATTGGGGACCCCCACGAGCCCAAGGGCTACGACATAGGCCATTCATGGGAGTTCCTCAGGGATATGTCCAGGATCATCACCAGGCTCCTGCCCGCCCTCAAGGACGTAAGGGTCGTCCGTCAGTGGTCCGGCCTCTACACCGTGACTCCTGACGCGCACCCCATCCTGGGAGGCGTTCCGGGGATTGACGGGTACCTCCAGGCGGTTGGCTTCAGCGGGCACGGATTCATGCTGGCGCCGGCCGTCGGGCAGATAATCGCCGAGATGGCCCTAGGCAAAGTGACCTTCCTGGATGTGAGAAACCTAGATGTCGGAAGGTTCGAGCGAGGGGAGTACAACGTAGAGCCGTCGGTGGTCTAGTGCTGTAGGCGCTGTAGCAGGTTGGTGGGCGGGATCCCTTCCCCCGACGAGCAACAGGCGGTAACGGTACAGCAAGGCACAAAGGTACATAACAATGCCGGGTATAGGCTGCGGGTCGTGGGGCCAGTGTGGGTCCGCGCGGCGCCGCGGCCAATATCGGTTTTTGTCTATGAATACTGCGCTTCTGCCTCTCTCGACTGGAGGAATCCCATCCCAACACAGCGAACAGTGAACCCATGTGGAAGGCCTGTTCGGCGTAGGAGGGGATTCGGTGGAGGTACAAGCGATAATCGACGACTTGGCAAGGACCATCGGGCGACCAATAACCCTCGAAGACGCCGGAGGTCGTCTAGTGGCATACTCTGCCCACGACCAACCGGTTGACTCAGTAAGAGTAGAAACCCTCCTACGGAGGGGCGCCTCTGAGGCGACGATGAAGGCGCTCAAGGAGCGGGGCGTATATGAATCGGTGGAAAGGAGCCACGGCGTCGCCTTTGTGAGCGGCATCCCCGAGATCGGCTTCTCTCCCAGAGTTGCCCTCGCGATAAAGGTTGGAAGTACCGTCCTCGGATACCTCTGGGTTATAAGTGAAAAAGCTTTGACGGCTCAGGCAGAGGAAGCGCTCCTACGCGCCAGGCAGCAGCTTATACAGGCCTTTGAGAGGATTGGCGCCACGCAAGACATAAGGCAGAAGCAGAGAGAAGACATCATATCCGACCTGGTGCGCGGCGGCCAGAGGGATATGGACGGTATCCAGTCTGCGCTCAAAGCCATGGGATGGTACGGCGAGCCGCCGTTCCAGGTGATGTTGGTGCGCGATAGGAGAGGAGACCGTCCCCAGCAGGTTTTCAAAGAGACCGAACCTCTCCTGAAGGAAGCCGCGCCGGCCTCACTACGGGGGATCTTCAGGGATGATGTGGTCGTCATATTCGCCGGTGCAGATACCCACGGTGCATCCCCTCTTGCCAGCGCGATCGCCGACCGCTATTCCAGGATGGGCAGGGACGTGGCTGTTGGCCTGGGCGGTCCGTGCGAGGAACTGTCACTCCTCAAGCGGAGTTACTCCGAAGCGTCGGAAGCCATCGCCCTAGGCGTGAGGTTCCGCTGCGAATCGGGGTTTTTCGATTACCGCGCCCTTGCGCCGTACGACCTCCTCTCGTGTCTGGCCGACTGCAAGAAGCACTCTACCTTCGGGAGGGATGCCGTTTCAAAACTCGTGACTTACGACGAGCTCCATAAGTCCCAGCTGTTTGACACCCTCGAGACATATCTGGACCTCTACGGCAAGCGGAAACTCGCCGCCGAGAGGCTGAACATACACCCCAACACTCTGGACTACAGGATACGCAAAGTTAGGGAGCTCACAGGCATGGATCCCGACGACCCCAATTCGAGGCTCATACTCCACGTTTGGACAAAAGCGCTTCACTTTGCACGTAACACCGCCCTCGGAGAGGCGTAGCGGAGAGCAGAACTTTCGTGAATATCGATGGAGCAAGGTTCCTCAAAGGTACCTTGCTTGGGCTCGCGCAGATGGCCCGAGGTTCTTACTTCGTGAAAGAGGGGTTTTTGGACATGATGTTTGAGCATATCTCCGGCTCTCAGGAAGTCCGGCCTGATTCGTCCATAGAGGACGCCCCGGCTAAGGAGCCCGGTCAAGAGACGAATCCTCACAGGCAAGTAAAGGTGTTCCGCGAGTTTGACGCCAAATGCGCCGACCTCTCCTACAAGCTGTCATCAAGTCGCATGTACGAAGAAGAGGCGGTTATCCCGGGCTCAGGCCAGAGAGACTGGGAGAGGTCCCGGTGGGAGGGCCTTCTCAAGGAAGCCGGTGCGCTTGAGCCTGAGGGCCCTGTGCAGTCGCTGCTTAAAGATCATTTCATAGAGTTTCTTTCGGCCCGGGTCTCGGGAGTGGACACGGCCTACAGGCATCCCGCCCGCTTTATGAGAGCGCAGACTTACTTCATAGACCGCCTTTTCAGGCTAGACTCCCGTTCTGACAGTGAACGTTTCCGCCTGATCAAGAGGCGATTCCGCCAGATTGATGAGGTCTTTGGAGGAGTGAAGTCCATCCTTGGGTCCTCGGCGCCGGACAAGCGGCGCGAAGTCGCCGTCGCCTGCAGCGTTATGCGAAAGGTATCTTCCAAACTCGCGGACCAAATCCCCGAGCATTTCCCTACTCTCTCTGACCGCGAGGCCCAGGACCTAAGGGACATGCTGAGGAGGCTTTCGGCTAAGGCGGTAGGATGGGAAGCGGAGGTAGTGAGAGGCCGCGCTCTGACACCGCTCAGCTCCGCGTACAGAGAGACGGAGCCGGCAGCTCCTGCTTCCCCAGACGAAATGAGGGCCGCTTACGAGAGGATTCTTAGGGAGGAAATCGGCGTTGACCTCAGCGAGCTCTTGAGGTGGCACGAGTCGGAGATCGAGAAGACCAGGCACGAGATGCTTGAGTTTGCCGCCAAGGTAGATGACAAGGTCCGTACGCCGGGAGACGTCGCTGCGGTGCTCAGGAGTGTTGCGGGACCTGCGGACACCGTGGAAGAGATGTTCCGCCGGATGGAACAGTACGTCGCCATCGCCAAGGAAGCCTCGAAGCAGGGATACGTCGACCTTCCTGAAGAGACTTGCCTGGTTAAGCCCACCCCTGAGCAGACCAGGGATGACTACCCGTGGGGAGGCTACGCCGGAGGCTGCCGCCTCAGGCGCCCGCTGGTGGGCGAATGCTTCCTGAACGACACGAACTTCCGCGCGGTGACCGACGGCTGGCTCAAGATGATGGCCATCCACGAGTGCTATCCGGGGCATCACGTACAGTTTGTGAGGACGGTCGTGGACCCCATCCCCGCGACGGTAGCCATGGGGGCACGGTCGGTACCCCTCACGGAAGGCGCAGCCCACCGGTCCGAAAAGATTCTTGAGGGCATTTTCCCCGACCCGGCTTTCTCGGCTTTTGTCCGGCTCCGCAGGCATCACACGGCGGTCAGGATCAAGGCCGACCTCTACCTGCACTACTTTGGGAAGCCGGTTGAGGAGGCCGTGCAGCTTTACGTAGATGAGCTAGGATTCGACTGGAATACGGCCAGAGGTCAGGTCCTGTACCAGGAGCGAAACCCCGGATACATGACCGCCTATTACTACGGGATGAAGCGGTTGGAAGACTTACAGGCAAAGTACATGCCTGACGACAAGGAATTCACGCGGACTCTGTTCTCAGTCGGACGGCTTAGCCTCAAGGGTTTCGAGAAGTTCCTAGAGCTGCAGCCCTCAGAGAGACAGCAGTTCTTGACCGAATACAGCAGCCTGCTGGGCCAGGGGTAAAGGACTAGGGGGTCATGAGTCCGGGGCTGGTTGGCCGGGCGTGCCGGCCTTATCCCGTCGCCTTGGCCGTGAACCAGCACTCGTCTGAGTAGAGCTCCGGCTTTGGGTCTTCGATGAAGCCGTGGTTCTTGACGAGCTTTAGGAACCCGTCAAGGAACGGTTCCTTGCCCAGGGGAGGGGCATATGCCGTCTTTATTCCCAAGATGTCGTACCCGGCTTCTTCCAGCCAGAGGAGGACATCGTCGGGGGCGGCGCACGGTCCCCAGGCGGGCCTGGGATAGGTAGGAGGCGGCGCCGTAAGTAGAAGCGGCAGAAGCCGCGAAAGGGCCCAGGCGTTACGTACGCAAGCAAGCAGTACCCCGTCTTCCGCGAGGAGGTTCCTGAGCCGCTTGAGATAGCCCACGGGGTTCGTCAGGCATTCGAGGTGCCAGATCGCGATGATCAGGTCGTACGGACGGTGGGCCGAGGCTTCTCTGAGGTTCCTCAGAATGCCGAGAGACGTTCCGTTCAGAGTTTCGGGCGAAGAAGGCCGGTCATCCGGATCCCCGGCGTCTCGACCGGGTTGAGTTGAGCAGTATGTGGCGGCAACTGCCCTGAGCCGGTGGTCTTCTTCAATCCCATAGGCGGATTGGGCGCCTCGGGCTGCGCACTCCAGGAGGGTTGCGCCGGTCCGCGCCCTGAGGTCCAGGACTCTTTTCCCGGCGACTTCCACCAGCCCGAGGACATCTCTCCGCGGGTGGGCGGCCATCGGGTCGTCCAGCCCCCACTTGGTGCACATCCGTCTGGCTTCTCCATCCAGGATGCGCACGCGTTCCGGTTCACCTTGTAGCGGGTGCCTTGGGCCGAGCCTGTGTATGTAGACATCTCCGGCGATGTATGCCCTCCGTCCCGAGTGGGCGAGGCGTAGGCAGAAATCATCATCGGCAAACCCTTCGGACCCAAACCGCTCGTCGAAGCCGCCGATCTCAATGAACGTGTCCCTGCGTACGAGCATGGGCGCGATCGCTATCCTCACTGAAGGGCGCCATTTTGAGGGGTCCGGGGTGAGGACAGTGCCCGGCGTGAGCGCAGGCGCGTTTTGTAGGCCAGTCGCCATGTTGCAGAGGGGGCCGACGGCGCCGGCTCCCGTGCCTTCGGCGCAGGCAACCAGCCTCTCCAGCCATCCGGGGCTTAATACGGTATCTGCCGTGAGAAAGACGAGATACTCCCCCTTCGCAGAGCCGGCTGCCCGGTTGAAAGCTTCGGGCAAGGTCAGAGGTCTTCCGCGGGGGCTCTTGAGAGGCGCTTCGAGGATCTCCTGGCTTTCAAAGGTTGCTTCGTCTATGGCCCTGACGCACTGGGTGAGCTGCTCGCTTCCGTCGAACGAAAACACAATGATGCTTATCATATGTTATCCCTCTCGAGGAGCATTCTGCGCCTTATCCGCCACGAGGCTTCCGGACCAAACCATTCTATGAACCCGTTCATACCACCGTGACGGCATCTTGACTCCGATTTGATTTCACTTTGCACCCAAAACGTGGTATATTCTTCGAAAGCCGTTGACGGGACAGTAGACGCGGGACCAGGGCTCAGAGAGCTGCCGGTCGGTGAGAGGCAGCGCCGGTCGTGCGGTCGAACAGCACCCTGAGGCGTGAGGAACAAAGGGATGTGTGGCACACTACCATTGCCGTGCTCTTCCCGAGTATTCCTCACCGGGCGTCTCCGTTAAAGGACATAGAGGTCGCCCCAACGGGCGGCGAAACAGGGTGGCACCACGAGAGCAGGCGCGTCTCGTCCTTGAGACGACCTGCTCCTTCATTTCAGGGGGGCTTGGTATGTTCGACATAGAGATTCTGAGAACCAACAGGGCAGCAGTAGAAGAAATGCTCAAGAAACGCTCGACCGAAGCGCCTCTCGACCGCATACTCGACCTGGACCGCAGGCGCATCGAGCTGGTAAGGACAGTCAATGTCCTGCGCGAGGAGAGGAACAGGCTCTCGGAGGAGATTAAGGGCC
>DUSU01000027.1 GCA_012842425.1 Candidatus Fermentithermobacillaceae bacterium
AATTTCACCTTTGGATACAGGGGAAGCGGCACTCCCACCGAGCTCAAAGAGTGGGGCGCGGAGCTGGGATTTGGCGTGACGGTAGTCCCGCCGTTCGAAGTTGACGGAGAGACCGTTTCCAGCACAAGGATACGGAACGCTCTGGAGAAAGGGGAGGTTTCCCACGCCGCCAGGCTGCTGGGAAGGCCATACTGCCTCCACGGTAGAGTGGAGCGCGGGGACGGAAGAGGGCACAGGATCGGCCTGCCCACTTCCAATATCTCCGTTCCTGCAGACAAGGTTATCCCGGGAAACGGAGTCTACGCAGCATATGCCAGGTTCCTCGGGGAAGACGGGATAGTATCCCTTCCTTCCGTCGTGAACATCGGGACGCGCCCAACCTTCGGAGGACAGGGAGTGCGCGTGGAATGCCACATCCCAGGCTTTCAGGGCAGTCTCTATGACAGGGAGATGCAGGTGTTCTTTGTAGAGAAGATCAGGGATGAGGTCCACTTTCCCGACGCATCCTCTTTAAGGGAACAGGTGCTGGACGACATACGGTTCTTGCGGTCCGGCATAGGCCCGGAAGGCGCTTGGCTAAAGGCTCATTCGTTTACACTGCCCGGGGGCTATGATAGAATGCTCCAGACACATTTACCTTGAGGCTAGGTTTCACGCGCCTCCGGCGTGTCTCTTGGCTCAAGGCATATTCAGGATCCAATGGAGGTGCCTCTTTTGACGCTTCAAGCAGATCGCAAGAAGAGCATTATCGAGCAGTACAGGATTCACGAAACCGACACGGGCTCACCTGAGGTTCAGATCGCCCTCCTCACTGAGAGGATCAAGTACCTCACCGAGCACCTGAGGGTGCACAAGAAGGACCACCACTCAAGAAGAGGACTGCTTCAGATGGTCGGCCAGCGCCGCGGCCTCCTGAACTACCTGAACCGTCAAGACCCAGCACGTTACCGGGCTATTGTGGAGAAACTCGGATTGAGGGGCTAGGAGCCGGCCGAAAGGAGTGTGCTTATTGGACGGACACAAGATATTTACGTTTGAGCTCGGTGGCCGCACCCTAACTCTGGAGTTCGGAAAAGTTGCCAAGCAAGCCAATGGGGCAGTATTGGTGAGGTATGGCGATACCACCGTGCTTGCTACGGCTACCGCATCGAAAGAGCCGAGAGAAGGAGTCGACTTTTTCCCCCTTACCGTTGATGTGGAGGAGAGGCTCTACGCCGTAGGGCGCATCCCCGGCAGCTGGGGACGCCGCGAAGGGCGACCGCCCGAGAAGGCTATCCTCCAGGCGAGGGTGACCGACCGTCCCATACGCCCGCTCTTTCCCAAAGGCCTCAGGAACGAAGTTCAGATTGTCGTCATGCCGCTTTCCATCGATCACGACAACTCTCCTGAGATTGCCGGCATGATAGGCGCCTCGGCGGCCCTCACGGTAAGCGATATACCGTGGGACGGGCCCATGGGCGCCGTCGAGATAGGCCTTGTAGACGGCCAGTTTGTGATAAACCCGACCGTCAAGGAAGCCGAGAGAAGCGACCTCCGCCTTACGGTCGCCGGCACCAAAGATGCCGTCCTCATGGTGGAGGCCGGGGCCAACCAGGTCCCCGAGGACGTGATGGTAGACGCCATCATGTACGGGCATGAGGCGATTCGGGAGATCTGCAAGTTCCTAGACGGTGTCCGCGAGGAGATCGGCAAGCCCAAGTTCGAGCCGGTCCTTTTCCTGCCGGGTGAAGACGTCGTGGAGAGAGTCTCCGCGATTGCCACGCCCAAGATAAGGCAGGCCATAAGGGTGGAAGAGAAGCTCTCGAGAGAGTCAGCTATCGAAGACATCCTGAAGGAAGTCTACACCGAGCTTGCCGAGGAGTTCCCCGAGAGGGAGTCTGAGATCTCCGAGGCGTTCCATGCCGTACTGAAGGCCGAAGTGCGCGGCATGATCCTTGAGACGGGCAGGCGCCCGGACGGGCGACAACCGGATGAGATCAGGCCAATTACCTGCGAAGTGGCCACGCTCCCGAGGGTCCACGGGTCGGCCATCTTCACGAGGGGCCAGACCCAGGTCATGAGCATCGCGACTCTGGGGGCCAAGGGCGACATTCAGGAACTGGATACAACCGGTATAGAGGAAACCAAGCGGTACCTGCATCACTACAACTTCCCGCCCTACTCGGTTGGCGAGACCAGGCCGCTCAGGGGTCCGGGAAGAAGGGAGATCGGGCACGGCGCTCTGGCAGAAAGGGCGCTGCTCCCAGTGGTCCCGAGTGAAGAGGAGTTCCCGTACACCATCCGCGTGGTATCCGAGGTGCTTGAGTCGAACGGGTCCACGTCGATGGCTTCGGTGTGCGGCAGCACCCTGTCGCTTATGGATGCAGGCGTACCGATAAAGGCCCCCGTAGCGGGGATCGCCATGGGCCTCATAAAGGAAGAGGACAAGATGGAGGTCCTCACCGATATCCAAGGCATGGAAGACGCCTTGGGCGACATGGACTTCAAGGTCGCCGGGACCAGAGAAGGCGTGACAGCCCTCCAGATGGACATTAAGATAGCCGGAGTCGACAGGCGGATCCTCACGACCGCTCTTGAGAGGGCCAAGAAGGCCAGGCTGTTCATCTTGGACAAGATACTCGAGGCCATACCCGCTCCGAGAGAGAAACTTTCTGAGTACGCCCCGCGGATCATCGTGGTGAACATCGATCCCGAGAAGATTCGGGACGTAATCGGGCCGGGAGGCAAGACGATCAACAAGATCACGGCTGAGACCGGCGTCAAGATCGACATTGAGCAAGACGGCCGGGTGTTTATCGCGGCTCCCGACATGGAAAGCGGCGAGAGGGCCAAGGAAATCGTAGAGAACCTAACGCGTGATATCGAGGTGGGGCGGACCTACAAAGGAAAGGTGACGCGGCTTGCCTCTTTCGGGGCCTTCGTTGAGGTCCTTCCCGGGAAGGAAGGGCTTGTGAGGACTTCTGAGGCCGCCCTTGAGGACGTCCACAGGATTGAGGACGTCATGAACGTGGGCGACGAAGTCCTGGTGAAGGTTATTGAGATCGACCATATGGGCCGGGTGAACCTCTCCCGGAGGCAGGCCCTCGGCGGCTCTCCGGCATCCAGGGAGCCCCGTGGAGACAGAGACGGAGGGCGCGGAGACCGGAAGCCGAATTGGCGCAGGGACTCGGGCCGCAACGGTCGAGACCGGGATAGGTCGTATTAGAGTGAGGCTGGGCATTCACGTCTCCATCGCCGGCGGGATGGCCAAGATGGCCGAGACGGCCGTATCCCTGGGATGCGAATCGGTCCAGATTTTCTCCAGGAGTCCCCGGGGAGGGAAGGCAAAGGACCTTTCCCTTCCCGACGTGGAGAAAATGAAGAGCATCATGGCCGAGCATGACATCTGGCCTCTCGTAGTCCACATCCCCTATTTTGTGAACCTTGCGTCAAGTAGCCCCGACACGAGAAGCTATTCCATAGACGTCCTCGTCGAAGACCTCCAGAGGACCGAGACCCTGGGCGGGCGGTACCTTGTGACCCACATAGGGCATAAGCGAAAGGACGAGCCTCCTGAGTCGCCTGACGCTCTTGCCGGGGTCTACTCGAGCATCGAGGAAGCGCTGAAGCGCTACACGGGGCCGGTGAAGATCCTCCTTGAGAACACTGTCGGCATGGGTCAAGAGATAGGGTTCAGCTTTGAGGCGCTTGGGGCTCTGGTCAAGAGCTTCCCTGAGGAAAGACTTGGCGCGTGCCTGGATACGGCCCATGCGTTCGGCGCCGGGTACGACTGGACGGCCCCCGAAGGCGTGAGGAAGATTTTGACAGATTTCGATGATCGTGTCGGATTATCGAGGCTCGGCGCAATGCACCTCAATGACAGCAAAGGCACTTTGGGAGCACGCATGGACCGGCACGCACACATCGGTCAAGGTAACCTAGGTGAGGACGTATTCCGGGCGATCCTCCACTGCCCGCTCCTTCCGCCCGATCTTCCCGGCCTGCTTGAGACGCCTATTGACGACCACGGCGATGACCTTTGCAACATGAAGAAGATCCGGGCCCTGCGCGGTTAATAGCGATTTTTCGGGGAGGGCTGTAGCAGGTTCTTGACAGCAAGTCTCCAATTAGAGGCCACATTAGGAATCCTGTCGATCCCCCTTTCCAGTTTCGACAGGCTGTGTTTATAATTGTCTTGCGAAACGCGACCTTCCACATGAAGCTAAGCGGATGGTGGTCGCAGGATATTAGTTAGGGAGGGTTCGCTCGTAGGCATCAGCGAAGAGGAACTCCGGAGGGAGATCGAAACGCTTCGATGCCAGCTGAACGAGAAGGTCGGAGACCAGTATAATAGAGCGAAGATACAGGCAGCTGGCACGGACAGCGCTCGCCTGGACGATCTAATCTGTAAGTGGCTGAACCTTCAGAGTCAGGCAAAAAAAAGAGATTCCAGGTGAGAAACATCGCAGGCAAGAACGCCTGCATTTGTTTCTATCCTGAAAATCCACGTACTTAGAGTACCTAGAGGCGGTTCTTGCCTACCGAGATAATGGGCGCAAGGATCGCCAGACAGATCGAGAACAGCGCCACCGGGTCGAACTGGGTACCCCATATCGTTGCCTGCATGGGGACCGGTACTTTTAGAAACTCTGCCATGGCCGAGAGCCCCAGATAGACACCACCTGCTACCGCCACGAAGTCCTTTATGGCCTCGGACAGCGGCGAAGACCTCTCCTCGTACGAGGTCTTCCGCGCTCTAGCGGCTTGTATACGGTTCACTCTCACGGTCATGGAGATATAGACCGCGAGGAGGACGAGGATAATCGCCAGGATAACGTTCCACACGGGCGTTCACCCCCTACTTGTACTTATGGTTGAAAAGGGGCGTTTATGATTCCACGCCCAGAGTCGCCTCTGCCCACATGTCAAGGCCGGTCGAAAATTCCTCCACTTTGGCCGGTTGAATTTTCCCCCACCCCAGACTTCACGGCCGGTCGTGAATAGGTGGTTCCGAACAGACCGGCTCGCTTCTTCTCCCTGAGCCGCCAA
>DUSU01000028.1 GCA_012842425.1 Candidatus Fermentithermobacillaceae bacterium
GCAACGTAGACAAGCCTCGGGTCTGTGTAGTCGGTCTGGGTTTTTGGAGAAACGTATGATACCTCCAAACTCACCTTCACGTCGATCTCAACGTTTTCGCCCGACCGTTTGACCTTGACCTTGCTTGTGGCCGATTGAGCCGTGAACCCCAGGGAGTACTGGACGTCATCGGGCCTCTCGGGATCCGGCACGGCGAAGGAAGCCCTCTCCAAGTCCTCTAGCACCGCCAGGAGCGCGCGGGTTTCTTCCCCGCTCAGAGTCCCTGCGAGCTTATCTCCCCTAAAGACCGCCACGCCCAATACGGTGACAGGGCCGCCTCCCATCTTTGGGATCATCCCTGCTTCGCCAAAGGTAGTGTTCCCGTCGGGGGGGAGGAGAGGCCGGGGTACTTTGTCGGGTTCCAGTGTCTCACCGACCTCCGGAGTGGACGGGTACTGCTCGCCGGGACTCGACTCGCCTTGGCTTCCCTGCCGGCCCTGTCCGCCTTGCCCGTCCTGTCCCTCGGGAGGCGTGTAGTCCGAGGCAATGCCGAGCAGCGGTACTACCGGAGACTTAACGCTGGATTCAGAGAGATTCGTTAAGTCCCTCGCCAACGATGAGGCTTTAAACAGCCCGGTGTATATGTGCTGCTGGAGTACCGTCTGTATGAACCTGCTCGGGCTTACCTCAAGCGGAGAGGTGTTTATGCGGAGAAGATCCTCGGCCCGTCCCCTAACGACGGCTACCAAAGCAGATCCCCTGACCTCCCGGAACCTGTCCAGCGCGCCTACCAGGCCTCTTAGGCCTGAACGGGCAAGCTCTTCCCCGAAAAGAAAAAGCTGGGTGTGCACAAGCGAAACGCGTCGCCCGAGGTTCAGTGATACGAGGTCCAACGCCTCAAGTGCGGTCCTTGAATGTATCGTTACGGTTAGGTATTCGGGCGCCCCACCGGCGCCTCCACCTGACACAGTGGCGCTCCTCAGGCTGTGGGGGATACCTATCTGGAAGGTGGTCGCAAGATATCCGTCTACTCCCGGGTCAAAACCCATTGCCTGGACCCACGCCACATCTTCCAGCTCGATCCTGTCCCAACAACCGGTCGCGGATGTCCCGAAAATGAGGACGATGAGCAATACGATGGACGTCTTCTTGGTTACCGTCACGGCGTTTTGCGTCCTCCTCCACACTCGGGGATGCGGCTTGAGGGATCGGGCGGATGGCCGTTCGGGCCGGACCCGCCTCCGGTCCTCCTCTTTTTCTCCTTGATCAGCTGGAGCGCGAGAAGCGTGAATGGCCAACCGTACATAAGGAAGAGGCTGTAGGGCCTAATGACCTGCGAGTGGACAACTATGGCCTCTGTCATGCTCGGGAAGAGGAGCGCCCCGACCAGGACAAGCGCTCCCGATATAAGCACTCCCATTCGGTAAGACCCCAGCCCGGTGACGCCTGAGATGAGGTGGGCGTCAATCCAGGCCCCAATGGTCACAAGCAGGGTGCCTGCACTCAGCCACAAGACTACGAAGAACACGTCGAAACGCTGCAGGAACCTGCTCAGGTATATTATGCGGATCGTCCTAAGGAAAGGGAGGTGGACCCGCGTGAGGGACGGGTATGGGAACATCATCTGGCAGGTCAGAGTTACAAGAGACAGTATGACACCTGAAAGTACTCCTGCGACCCAGGTAGACTTTCCTATGTCCGGTATCTTCCTGAGGTAGGGCGCCAGTATCCCTATGGCCAGGAGCTCCAAGTACATTGGCTGGTTTAGGCCGTAGACTTTCGCCAGATCGAGGGCGCCGGGGCCCAGGAGGGGGTAGATCTCATCCAGCCGCCATGCGTGGAAGGTGAGGGCTGACAGAAGGACCACATTGAGAGTGGTGCCAACGGCGGTGACTATGGATAACCTGCCGAGGATTTCCGTCCCTTTCAAAGCTACATAAATCCCCGTCGCGCAGATGGTGAACACAATGAACGTGATCGGGGTGAGAGGTACAACTACGGTGGCCAGGGCCTCCGATAGCTGTCTGGCTTCACTGGCGATCATCGCAGTGTTGAACACGAAGAAAGCGAGTCCGAAGACAAATGCCGCGGTTTTTCCGGCTAAGTCTCTCGTGACCTCGACTACCGTCTTCCCAGGATGTTTGCCCAGCACGTAAACGAGGGGCGCCAGCCATAGGATACACAAAACGCCTGAAAAGATGGGAATGGTCCACGCGGCGGTCTGACCGGCTTTGGTTACCCGGGTAGGAAAGGCGAGGAAGGCCCCGGCCACCGTGTATATAAGGAGCACTGATGCCACGCTGAGCATATCGATCCTGCCGTGGCCGAAGTGGTCTAGGACTCCTCTGCCTGGCCGGTCACGCATGCCCCTCTCCTCCTTTGCCGGCGCTTGGGCGGAACACCTGAGCTTCTCCAATGTGCTGGAACGCCGTCTCAGAGTCGAACCGCACCGGTTTGTCGAGAGTGTTGAGCCTGTTCAAAGGGGCAATGAGGTTCCTCTTGACCGTGTCTCCATCTATCAGTCCTTCCATGTAGAGGAGCGCCACTCTGACCGCGCCCCTATCGGTCTTAACCTCAATACCCCTTATGATGAGTCCGGCGTTCCTCGGCGCGTGGAAGATATCCATGTTCACTTGCAGGTTCTTGTCGATGGACCTCGAGATGTCGCTTGCCAGGATACGCCTCTTCTCATGGCTCATGGCGCCGAAGGGAGACCTTCGGGGAGGGCTTTTGCTGTCGGGGCGCGCCGGCCGTCCCCACTGCCCGTCCGATGCCGACCAGAGAGCCCGTTCGGCTACTCTTGCGTCCGGAGTGGCGTAGGGCGGACGTTCCAGGTGTTTGCCCTCGACGATGTCTTCGCCCCCTCCGGGGATCCCCGGTTTTCCGGTCCTTCCGAGCGAGAAGGGACGAATCCATTGGGGCTTGACGAACTTCTTTATGAAGGAGAAAGGCGGCATCCCGTGCCTCCTAGAACGGTGCTGCTATGGAAGCCAGAGAGCCAGAGATAAGGGCCGATAGCACGAGCAGGACCACGACTCCCAAGGTCTGAGACCTGCTGCGGGACTCCTTAATCAGCACGAGAAGCCCCACTCCCGCGTTTGCCGTGAGCCCGCTTACAAGTGCAGGAAAAGAGACGAGCCCCGATCCGAATCCTTCCGCCAGGACAACAGATGTGGCGCACGAGGGGATGAGGCCCAGGAATGACGCGCTGAGCGGCCTGACGATTCCCCGACCTGAAGCGGCCGCCTCCGCAAGCCTTTCGCTGAAAAGGTGTCCTGCCGTGTCGAAGAGGGACGATAGCACGAAGACCATGGCTGCTATTCTGAGAGCCCTGGAGATGGCGTGGGGGATGATCTCCTTGACGGTGCCCTTGGTGCCGACGCACGTGTGCGTGTGGGTGCGGTGCGGCGCATCATCCCTGCTTCTGTATGCCGTGCCGGAACGTGCGTGAGCGCCGTGAGAGACGGCCGCTTTGCGCATCCCGTAGTTTACAGCAATACCCGCAATTGCGCCCCAGACCAACTTCGTGCCCAAGAGCGGTATTACCCATGAGAAGGTATCCGGGTTTGCCATCAAAATGGGGATTGCTTCATCTGAGGTGGCTATGTATGAGGCCAGAAGCGATCCCGTCGGGATGAGTCCCTCGATGTAGAGAGAGGTTGTAGCTACTGAGAATCCGCACTGCGGGAGGAGACCCAAAGCCGCAGCAGCAATGGGGCCTAACAAGGGATGGGCCATGCTCCTTTTGAGCCGGTTTGCTTCCGCGCGGTGAGACACGGTCTCGACTACCCCAAAGGCGACGATCAATATGGGCAGCATTCTGACCGTGTGGATGAAGCTCTCCGAAAGGACTTCCCTCAGGAGATCGGGAAACGTATGAGCCATATGGACCTCCGCGTGCGTCTTATCTATAGAAGTAATCTTTGCCGCCGGCGGCGAAGATATGCTGGTCTCGAGGAGTGTGTGGTGCCTTACGGTATCCAATACGGTAGGCGTTTGGACGGCGCCGGAGGGCGGGCGGCCCGCCTCGTATGTGCGCACCTTGATTTTTCTCACCTTGACCTTCAAGAAATGAATAGGCCAGGATGATCTTGAGACCTAAGCAGGCAGAAATCGTATCCATTTTCGTGAGATGACCAATTACTGCCCTTGAGCGCCGGTCGCACAGATTCCGGTCAGGGGCGAAGCGGGAGGAATGAAAATGCCGTACATAGCCGAGATCAGCCGTGGAAACCCGTCTTGCTTTCTGTTCCTTATCGATCAGTCAGGTTCCATGAGAGACCCGTTCGGGGCCGATCCGTCCAAGCGAAAGGCCGACGGGGTGGCCGACGCTATAAACCGGCTCCTCCAGAACCTGGCCATCAAGTGCGCCAAGGCCGAGGGAGTGCGCGACTACTATTACGTCGGCGTTTTGGGATACGGTCATAGGTCGGGCCCGGCCTTCGGAGGAGCGCTGGCCGGTCGCGAACTGGTGCCGATAAGCGAAGTGGCGGCCAACCCTGCAAGAGTGGACGAGCGGGTGAGGAAAGTGGAGGACGGTGCGGGCGGACTTGTGGACCAGACGGTCAAGTTCCCGATCTGGTTTGACCCTGTGGCCAACGGCGGTACTCCGATGTGCCAGGCTCTCACACGTGCCCACAGCATTGTCCAGGGTTTCATAGCCCAGCACCCTGACTGCTTCCCGCCGATAGTCATAAACATTACAGACGGAGAGGCAACTGATGGGAACCCGACGGCGGCTGCCCAGGCTCTCCAAAGCCTTGCCACCACCGACGGCAACGTGCTCCTTTTCAACTTGCACCTTTCGTCCCATAAGGCTTCTCCAATCGAGTTTCCCGATTCCGATGAGAACCTGCCCGATAATTACGCGAAACTCCTTTTCAGCATGTCGTCCAAGCTTCCGGAGTACATGCGTGGGATCGCCGAGGAAGAGGGGTTCAAGACAACGGAGAACACCAGGGGATTTGTGTTCAACGGAGACTTGGTGTCGGTGATCAGGTTCTTGGACATCGGGACCAGGCCGGCCAATCTCCGGTGAAGGGCCTGCGGCACGCGGCTCTCCCGACCGGGAGTGGGACATGAGAGTAGAATCAGAGACGCGCTGGCTCCCGAAGAGGGGCAACAAGCTTTCAGAATACGAAGATGCCTTCTATCCGAAGGAGACCCCACATGACCGGGATGGGTCTTGGCGGTTTGCCGTCTCCGACGGAGCCAGTGAGTCCATGCTCTCCGGTCCGTGGGCCGAGATCTTGGTAAAGTCTTTCTGCAGGAGCTTAGTCCCCGTCACCAAGGCCTCGGCGAAGGCGATAATCGGAAGGGCTACCATGGCCTACGAGGCGTGGCTCAAGGGATACCTGCGGCGCAGGGAACGGGAAGGACGGCCGGTCCAGTGGTATGAAGAGCCGGGTCTTAACGTGGGGGCTTTCGCTACGCTCCTCGGGTTGTCCCTCGTTGCGGGGGCTCCGGGCAACGGTCTCAGGTGGGAAGCCGTCTGTGTCGGGGACAGCTGCCTGTTTCAGGTGAGAGAGGATAGGCTCATTACCAGTTTCGCCGTGAAGCGTTCGTCGGACTTTAGTGTGCGTCCTGTCTTGATATCCTCAAAACCCGCCAAGAACCAGGTGGCTTTCTCGAAACTGAAGTACACGTCCGGGACCTGCCTCTCCGGCGACAGGTTTTACTTGATGACAGACGCGATAGCCGCGTGGTTTTTGCGGGAACACGAGCGAGGCGAAGCTCCCTGGTCAGCGCTGGAAGCCTCTGACTTCGAAGACCTGGTAAGCCGCCTGCGCCGTGAAGGCCTCATGCGCAATGACGATGTTACGGTGACGAGCATACGGGTGTTGTAGAGGGAAGATAGAGATGCAGTGGCCCACAATGAGCGACTATCAGGACGCGATGCAAAACCCGGGCCTCTCGTTCGCCGATCCTGAACTCAGAAGCGGAATCCCGGTTACCGACAGTCTTGGACTGCCGAGACCCATAACCGGCGGGTTCGCCAGCGTCTATCAGGTAGTGAGCGGAGGGAGGAAGTGGGCCGTCCGCTGCTTTCTGAGGCACCACCACGACAGCGAGCAGCGTTACGCAGTTATTGGCCGCGCGCTGTCGTCATCTCGATTGCCCTACACGGTTTCGTTTCAGTACCTACGAGACGGCATCCGTGTGAAGAACAAGTGGTATCCGATACTCAAGATGGAGTGGGTGGACGGCGAGCCCCTCCATACATATGTGGCCAAGCACAGGTCCAACCCCAGGGCTCTCAAAGACCTGGCAGACGCTTTCTCCGACATGTGTCGGGAACTGAGGTCCAAGTCCATAGCCCACGGTGACCTGCAGCACGGAAATATCATGGTGGTCGACGGGAAGCTCAAGCTCGTGGATTACGACGGCATGTACGTGCCGGGGCTCGACGGTCTCCCGAGCCACGAAGTCGGACACCCGAACTACCAGCACCCTAAACGGAATCAAAGCGATTTCGGACCCTACCTCGACTCGTTTTCCGAGTGGGTTATCTACGTGTCGCTGGTGGCGCTTTCGGTGCGCCCCGACCTGTGGGATATGCTGCAGGTTGGAGACGAACAGCTCCTTTTTTCTCAGAGGGATTTCATGAACCCCGCGGGGTCTAAAGCCCTTAGGGTCCTATCCGATTCGGGCGATCCGCTCTTGGAGAAGCTGTCCGCGGCGTTCCGGCAGATCATCATGCTGGACGATCTTTCGTCTGTACCTCCGCCTGACAAAGCCGGCGACCTTTCGGGCTTTAGGAGCTTGGTCTTGCGTCCGGCCCAAGCCGGGGCTATTCTTGGCGGCATAGTGAAGAAGATCAAGTTGCCTGAGGAAAAGGAACAGGCTCAAGCGGGGGTGGCCGCGTCGAGCACGGGCTCGCTTCCATCGTGGGTCCAGGGTTACCTCAGGCCTGAAGCGGTGCGGCTATCGCCTCCCTTTGCCGTTGACCGGGCGGTAGTGGGAGGTTATGCAGCGGTTGCCTTTGCGCTCTACAGGTTTCACATCGCCGGGTACCTGTCATTGCAGCTGGCCCTGTGGTGCGGCGCCGGAGGCCTTATTGGAACGATGGCGGCGCTAACCTGGAGGTTTGTGAATCGCCCTGAGTTCAAGCAGAAGAAAGCCCTTGTTGATGAGATCAGGAAAGTTAGGCGGGAAGCCAAGCGGGCCGAGAAGGTCTTGAGCAAGCTACAGAAAGAAAAAGATAAGGTTTTGGCGAGAGAACAGAAGAGTGTCGATAACATAATGTACCGTTTAAGCATGCTATCATCGGAGGAGCAGGAAGAGATCGCGCGTGTTGACTCCTGGCTCAACGAACAGGTCTCAAGTGTGATAGAGCTCCGGGAAGCCCTCAATAGGGCCGAAGCCGATGAACTGGCCAAAGCAGCCAACAGCATCCAGCTGCCGCTTCTCGGCAAGAAGGCTTCTTCCATCATTAAGCACTACCGCCAGAAACGCGAGCCCTTGCTCCGCAAGGAGGAAAAGCTCCGGCTCGAAGCAGAGAAGAGAAAGGACATGATACGGCGGAAATATCAAAGCCAAGAGCACGTATTCCACACAAAACTGGCAGAAGTTAAGATCAATTACGGAAAGGATGCCGGAGCGCTCGACAAGAAAATAGCAGATGAGAACGCCCGGCTTATGTCCTACCGCGAGACCGAGAGCAATCTCTCCCGCGAGCTCAGGCTATACGCCGAAGTCAGTTTTGGCACATACCTGCGCCGGATAGCTTTCATCCGGTAACGGGAGACTGCTTGTGAAGAGGGCTCCTAGCCGTCACGGGAGCGGCCGTCCATGCAGGTCCGTCAAGACTTTGAGAGGTGACTGAATTGTCTAAGCCTACTGGTTCTTCCACCCGGACAAGCCGGACCTCGAGCCTGAGAACTAGTTCGAGGCGGCAGCGAAATCTCTTCGACGTGCCGGTATGGATCATTCTCCTTACGCTGATATCGCTTGCCGCCTCGGCTTGCCTTGGTCAGAAGAACGACCCGCCGCAGATATCCAGAGCGCTGGACCCGAGGACAGTCGCGGAGTTTGAGGTACAGGGATGGGCATGGACCGACGATCCCGAGAACTCAATATCCCCGGACGGGAAATATCTGCTTGCGATCATAAACAACGAGGAACACAAGGCCGTAACCGTGATACCCGTCGAGGGCGAGACGCACGACCCTAAGATACTGCATGAGGCTCCCGCCGGATGGGCTCAATATGACGGGCTGGACTACAGAACGCTTGGGTGGACCGGAGACGGCAGACCGCTTTTCCTTGTTTTCGGATATCAGAACCGCGGGCCGAATACGGGCAAGAGGGGTGTTGGCATCTGGTCCGGGGGAGCCGGAGAAGGAGAAGCCGAAGAACTCGCCTTCATTGACCTACCCGGCGAAAACCTTCAGTCGTCGGTTTACCTTACGGGACAAGACAAGGTGTTCATCTCAGTCTCTGCCGCCATCTACTCTTACGACCTTAAGAGCAGCCGCATAGCGCCCGTGAAGACCGGCTTGCCGGA
>DUSU01000029.1 GCA_012842425.1 Candidatus Fermentithermobacillaceae bacterium
CCCTACCGTAAACAAGCTGGAAGAGATGGCGGCCGAGAAGGTGGGCAAGGAAGCCGCCGTGTACGTGCCCACCGGGACGATGGGAAACCAGACGGCGATCATGGCGTGGACTTCCCGTGGCGACGAGATCGTCGTTGAGGAGCAAGCCCATATCTACATGTACGAGGTCGGGGGCCCTGCGGTGTTGTCCGGAGTGCAGGTCAGGCCTATTCGCGGGCGGCTCGGCATCATGGACCCTGCCGACGTAAAGGCGGCCATTAGGGCGGAGAACATCCACTTCCCCAAGACCAGCCTCATCTGTATCGAGAACACCCACAACAGGTCCGGCGGGTGCATTGTGCCGCTCGACAACATGAAGGCGATATACGAAGTTGCCCATGAGGCCGGGGCAAAGGTCCACCTTGACGGTGCCCGCGTCTTCAATGCCGCTATCGGCCTCGGAGTCGACGTGAAGGAGATAACGAAGTACGCCGATTCCGTGCAGTTCTGCCTGTCCAAAGGACTATGCGCGCCCATGGGTTCCATAGTTGCGGGACCCAAGGACTTCGTGAGCCGTGTTCGCAAGTACCGGAAACTCCTGGGTGGCGGGATGAGGCAGGTCGGAGTAGTCGCCGCGGCAGGTATCGTTGCCCTTACTAAGATGGTGGACCGGCTCGCCGAAGACCATGCCAACGCCAAGAGGCTAGCCGAAGGCATAAACAAGATCCCGGGCCTCACGGTGGAGATGGAGACGGTGCAGACCAACATGGTAGCCGTCCACACCAGGGGCCTTGCGATGGATGGCCCCGACTTCCAGAAACTTATGAAGTCCCACGGCGTGCTCTTCAACGCAGACTTGCCCTACAGGGTAAGGATGGTCACCCACAACGATGTGACGGCGGCGGATATCGATGAGGCCCTTGAGCGCATCGCCCAAGCGGTGAGGAACAGGTAACCGCGCATAACTGCATGTGGTGCAGGCGACTGTAGGTAAGGCAACTGCAGATAGCTGACGATAACCGAAGGTTACCCGAGGAAGAGCAGTTGAAGGAGCAGATTAATCAGAGAGAATCAGCAAGGTGAACGATATGAGCCAGATGGGGCTATTCGGAAAGGTCGAGGAAGACCGGCGGACCGCGGGCAATGCGGGTTCCAAAGAAGCCGTCGAACATCCGGGGAGAGGTCAGGCCGGCGAAGAGGTATCCGCCCTTCTGGTAATACCGCCCGATGCCCCTCTGGCCCTACGCATGACCCCCCGCTCTTTCGATGAGTTCGTCGGCCAGGAAGACGTTGTCGGCCCCGGCAAGGCCCTCAGAAAGGCCATTGAAGGAGACAGGATACCCTCCATGCTCTTCTGGGGACCGCCGGGCACGGGCAAGACATGCCTCGCGAGGCTCGTCGCAATGAAGACGAAGTCTGTCTTCAGGGAGCTCTCGGCGGTGACTTCCGGCGTCCAGGATGTGCGAAACGTAGTCGCGGAAGCCCGAAAGAACAGGGAGCGGGGGAAGCGGACCATACTCTTCCTGGATGAAATCCATCGCTTCAACAAAGCCCAGCAAGACGCCCTTCTGCCCCATGTCGAGAAGGGAACCATAGCCCTCATAGGTGCGACCACCGAGAACCCGTACTTCGCGGTGAACCCGGCACTTCTCTCGAGGATGCAGATCTTCTCCTTCAAGCACCTTGAGCCGCGCCATATTGAGGAGATAGTCAAGCGGGCGGTGGAAGATAGCGAAAGGGGACTGGCCGCAGGTGGAACCGGTGAGGCGGGCCCGGAGGGCGAAGCCGGAGAGAGAGTCCAACTGGGCACAGGAGTCCTCGAGCATATCGTGACCTTCTCTAAAGGTGACGGCCGCGTGGCTCTGAACCTGCTCGAAGCGTTGTACAATGTCTCGAAGGCTCAGGAAGGGCAAGACGGAAAGGTGGTCCTAACCCTTGAGCGGGCGCTTGAGATAACCCAGAGCCCACGACTCTTCTACGACAAACTGGGCGACCAGCACTACGACATAATCTCCGCCTTCATAAAGAGCATGAGAGGCAGCGACCCGGATGCCACTGTCTATTGGCTGGCCCGAATGCTCGAATCCGGAGAAGACCCGAGGTTCGTTGCCCGGCGCATAGTCATCTGCGCGTCCGAGGATGTTGGGCTTGCCGATCCAATGGCGCTTTTGGTCGCCGAAGCGGCTTTCAGGGCATCGGAACACATAGGGATGCCCGAGGCGCAGATTCCCCTTGCTCATGCGGCCCTGTATGTGGCTCTTGCCCCGAAGTCCAACTCAGCCTGGGCTGCTCTTGATGCCGCCATAGGGGCGGTGCGCGAGAAACCCGCGTATCCCGTCCCGCCTCACCTGCGAGGCACTGGGTATTCGGGCGCCCAGAAGCTGGGCCACGGAGTGGGCTACAAGTACGCCCACAATTACCCCGGGCATTGGGTAGACCAGCAGTACCTCCCAGATGAACTCCAAGGCACGACCTTCTACAAGAAAGGCGAGCACGATATCGAAAACAGGGGTAGACCCCGGACGTAACCAATAAGCAGGTATCTCTTTCCCCTCTTTCGGGCAGAATCCAGTCGGGAGGCGTTAGCACTTGATCTGTCCGAAATGCCGGTCTAGAGCGACCGGGAGGATTGGCCAAAACCAGTACTACTGCTGGGACTGCAGCATTGAGTTCGTCCCCACGGGGGACGGTTTCCGGATGTACCGCTTGGAGCCTGACGGCACCACGGTCCTAGACTCCCTTGAGGCTGTTAGCCCCCGCGACCAAGTATTGGGAGACGGGATGTTGACCGGTACCGTCATTGATGGCGTGCCGCCGGGAGAAACTGAAGACATGAAGGTCGCCGGCCAAGTCCCGGGGCTTAACGGCAAGAGTCCGGCGTAGATGCAGCTGTTCGCAGGGGAGGGACAGAGACTCATGAAAAACCGCTCTTTCTGGGATGGCTTAGCAATGGGAACCGCAGCAGGGCTTATGCTCAGCATGGTTATGCTCATGACCAGGAGGCGCGAGATGTCTCCCATGGAGCGTACCAGGATGGTTGTCGGGCGAACCGCAAGGCAGGCAGCAAGACGGGCTCGCGGCGTATTGAGCGATATGGCGGGAAGGTTCTCTGGCTAACCCTAATGCTTTGAAAAGGGCACTGGTAAGTGCCCTTTTCCTTTCCCTCGGAGCGCTTTTCCTCTTTGCGGTCCGGCAGGTCCTGCCGCCCTTTATCATAGCGGCCTTTCTGAGCTACATCCTGGAGCCGGTGGTTAGCGCCGTGCAAGGTCAAGGCCTCTCCCGCACGAGGAGCATACTGCTGGTCTATTTCTTACTGGCCTGTCTATTGGGCATTCTCGTTATCTTCTTCATACCGGCCTTCGTGAAAGACATCCAGGGGCTCGCCGCTCAGATCCCCAGAGTGATCGGCTTGGTCCAAGCCCATGCCCTGAGCGCCAAAGAGATAGTCATTAGGTACAACCTTCCTGCGGGGATCGAGCGGGGCGTCATCGACTCTCTGCTTAAGGCCGAAGAGTTCCTCGGAAACATAGGCAGCAACGCGTTTGCCTACTTCCTATCGTCGGCGACAGCGGTGTCTTACATGGTGGTGGCCCCGATCATCAGCTACTACATGCTGAGGGATCTGAACCAGTGGCGGCGCCGCGCCCTCGTGGCCATGGCCCGCTATCCACTTCCCTATGTCGACCTACTTACGGATATTGACCGCGTGATCACCGGTTTTGTCCGCGGCCAGACCATAGTGGCTGCTGTTGTCGCTGCCCTGGTGTCTATGGCGGCCCACATCCTCGGGCTGAGGTACGGGGTTGTGCTGGGACTCGTGGCCGGACTCGGCGAGTTCGTACCTATTTTTGGTCCTCTCTTTGCCTCGATTCCCGTCATCCTGGCGGGGCTCATGAAGTCATTCTCCACCGGTGTCTGGGCGCTTGTGATCGTGGTGGTGATCCAGTGGTTTGACGCCAACATCGTGGTGCCCAGGGTCACCGGAGCGCGCGTAGGCCTGCATCCCCTGTGGATCCTCTTTTCTCTCATGGCCAGCGGGAAGCTCTTGGGCTTCTGGGGTCTCTTTCTCGGCGTCCCTATAGCAGGAATGCTGTCCGCCTTTTTCCGCTTCCTGAGGGCCCTCTATTCCCGGGAGGCGTGAAACTTCCGGAGGATTTGGCCGGGCGAAGGAGAAGCTTTCCTTTGGAGGGGATGGAAATGGCGCCTTATATTGGAGTCATTGGAGCAGGTACGATGGGACGTGGGATCGCCGAAGCAGCACTGGTTTCCGGGTTTTCCGTGATCCTGCTCGACACATCGGAGGAACTGGCCGGGAGAGGTGTGTCGGCCATCAAGAAAAGCCTTGAGCGCGGAGTCGAGAAAGGAAGGATAACCGCCGAGTCTATGGAGGAGATGATGGGCCGGCTCACATCCGGACAGGAATACTCGCTCCTCAAGGACTGCAGCGTGGTCATCGAGGCCGTATACGAAGACCTTGACGTAAAGTGTTCGGTCCTGTCGGCCGTTTCACGTGTCGTAGGACCCGAGACTCTCATAGGGACCAATACATCATCTCTTTCGGTCTCGAAGATGGCTGATGCGGTAGCTCTTCCCGAGCGGTTCGTTGGGATCCACTTCTTCAACCCCGTGCCCGTCATGAAACTGGTTGAGATCGTTCCCGGCGAGAGCACGACCGCGAGCACTCTTGAGCGTGCCCGGGAATTTGCTCAGCACATGGGAAAGACCCCGGTGGTCGTAAAAGAGTCTCCGGGCTTTGTGGTGAACAGGCTCCTGTGCCCTCTCATGAATGAGGCCGCATACCTGCTTATGGAGGGCGTGGCCTCCGCCGAGGACATCGACACGGCCATGAAACTCGGGGCGAATCATCCGATCGGCCCTCTCGCACTGGCAGACCTGGTGGGCATAGACGTATTGTTGGCCATCATGGAGGTCCTTCACTCCGAGATAGGTGACGAGAAGTACAAGCCTTGCCCGCTGCTACGCGAGATGGTGGAGAAAGGGCATCTCGGCAGAAAGACGGGCCAAGGCTTTTTCACGTACGCCAGGTAGAACGCTCCCGGATTTCGGAATGCACCTAGAGCCTAGAGCTTGTAGCCGATCTTCCTGAGGAACGAATGGCGCCACTCGATTCCTTCGGGGCCTTCGACACCTTTGGGCGGGTAGCCGTCGATGACGCCCATGATGCCCCGGCCTTGTTCTGACTTGGCCACCACTACTTGGACGGGGTTGGCCGTGGCGCAGAAGATGGAGACTACCTCGGGAACGGCTTGGATATTGCGGAGCACGTTAATGGGGAAGCCATTTTCCATGAAGATGAGGAACGCATGCCCGGTCCCAAGCGCCAGGGCATTTTTCTTTGCCAGGTCAATGAGCTTGTCATCATTGCCGCTGGCCCTTACCAGGCACTCCCCGCTGGCTTCCAGGAACGCAATGCCGAACTTGATCCCGCCACCGGCGTTGGCCATCGCCTCGTGGAGGTCTTCCACCGTCTTTATGAAATGTGACTGGCCGATGATCACGTTTAGGTTCTCCGGCTTTTCGATCTTGACCAGTTCGAACTCGAGAGACATCCCTCTTGCCTCCTTATGGGTGAGATCCCTGTTGGAATTCAGGGATCTCTTCGCTATTTCCTTCATGGGGCTTTGGGCCGACGTACAGACAAGGAACCAGCGAAGCCTGCAGCGGGTCTGCTGTGACGAGCGTGGCGCCCCTTTCCCGGGCAAGCACTACCGCGGATGATGCCGCTTTCCTGAGGCCCGGGCATCCGGCCAGCACCCTGGCGGAGAGCATGGCGAGATCTTGCGTAAGGGGCTCTATCGAAACCGGCAGCTGGTCAATGAGCGACGCCAGTTCCTCCAGGGAAGAGGCCATCCCCGAAACCGCCGCCGCATATACCTCAAGTAGCCCGTCTCCTGTTATCTCAACCTGGGTGCCGCAATCCGCGCACTGTTTGAGGACACGTTGGACGAGCGCACCTCCCGGTGCGCCTTCCAAGAACGCAAGGAGCGCACTGGCATCCATCACAAAGGCCGTTTCCTTTCCCGCTTCAGGCAATGCCTTGGGCCCCTTCCTTCGCGCCGCCTTCGTCGTCCCGGGTCTTCTCCTTCTTAAGAAACCCGAGGCCGGCCGATAGTGGGTCCTCGATCTCGGGCACCAGGACGATTTTCCCGTCTCCGTCGTAAACTCTGAGAAGCGTACCTGCCTTGAGGGCCAGCTTGCGACGCACCTCGGCCGGGATCACGATCTGGCCCTTTGCCGACATAGTCACTTTGAGCAAACTAGTATCCGCCTCCTTTGCCGTAGGTGGGGACCTCTTTCTAAGTATCTGCAGCGCTCCCCGCCGCAACCGCCCCGGGACGACGAAACCATGCACATACGTGTAAATTGGCCTCTTGGGACGCAAGATGACTCCTGTTGAGGTTGAAATTCATATGTTTCTAGTCAGAAGATATCTCTAGAGGCGAAAGGATACTGTAGGGGGTTAGATGATGGCCGAGCACAACGTCAAGGTTTACTCAACGCCCAGCTGCCCGTGGTGTGTGAGGGCTAAGGCCTATCTGCAGGAGAACGGCATACCGTTTACCGAGGTAGATGTCTCTCAAGACATATCGTCCGCCCGGGAGATGGTGAAGATCTCAGGCCAGATGGGAGTCCCAGTCATCACGATCGACGGAAATGTGGTAGTCGGTTTCGACAAGAAGCGCATCGATCAGCTCCTAGGTCTGTAAGTTTCACAAGTTCTGCGGGTCGATAGGAATCGGTCAAGGTACCTGCCTGGTTTACCTTGACATCCTCTCTATCCGGACGAGAGGGCCCCGGGGTGGGTCCTCTCGTCTTGTACTTCAGTTTGACGTATAATTCAGTAGGCGAAATAACTCCAGTAACTCATCAGCCACATCAAAAAAGATGCAGAGCCCGCCGTAGGGGCGGACGTGCAATGGGCGGAGGTGGCCTCTTGGGAGCGGTGAGACCGGAGCCGGATGCAAGACAAACTGAGGGAGAAGCGCTCAAGTCATATCCGGAGTCCAGTAAAGAACATGAGTTTCAACATCAATCGGCTCTTTCCCGCTTAATCGGGCGGCTCTTTGGCGCCGACGCGCAGTCTAGGCTTATCTTGGCCCGGACATGGGCGCTTGCTTGGCCCGTGGTACTCGAGCAGGCACTTGCCATGGTGGGACAAGTTATCGACATGGCGATGCTGGGAAGGCTGGGCAAGGAGGCAGTGGCCGCAGTCGGGCTCAGTATGCAGCCGTTCCAGCTAATTCAGGCGACTTTCATGGGGCTTTCGGTAGGCACGACGGCGCTGGTTGCCCGCGCCACGGGTGCCGGAAACAGGGAAGAAGCGGGACAGGTTGCAGGCCAGGCCCTGATAGTCGCGTTCATCTTCGGGCTCGCCATAAGCCTAATAGGCATTACAAACGCCGATTGGATAGTCACCTTCATGAAAGCGGAGGAGCCTGTCCGGATAGTGGGCCGCGAGTACGTCAGGATGATGATGCCCGGCATGCTCCTGTTTTTTGTCTTCACTATCGCCACAGGTGCCCTTCGCGGCGCCGGCGATACGAGGACGCCGATGATCATTAACGTCAGCCTTAACGCGCTCAAGGCTACCAGCAACTACCTTCTCATCTTTGGAAACCTTGGGTTCCCCGAGATGGGAGTCGCCGGAGCGGGGTTATCAACAACCATTGCCCGATCTCTGGGCGGGATCGCCATCCTTGTCGCGTTGTCGCGCAAGAGCAGCAAGCTGCCCGTGAACTGGAAACGAGTGTTTTCCAATTTCGACCTGAGGCTGTTCGGACGCATCCTGAACATAGGCGTACCGGCCATGGCAGAGAGGGTCCTGACCTCATCCGGGCAGATCGCTTATGCCAGGCAAGTAGCCGGTCTGGGGACGGAAGCGTATGCCGCCCACTCTTTGTCGCTTAACGTGGAGTCCTTCTCGTACATGCCCGGCATGGGCTTCGCTACGTCGGCTACCGCCCTTGTGGGACAGCGGTTGGGAGCGAAAGACCCGGAAGGAGCCGAAAAGAGCGCCATTATCGCGATGAAGATGGGCGTCTTGACGATGGGCACGATGGGGGTCCTCTTCTTCCTGTTCCCCGCCCAATTCCTCAGCATTTTCACCAACGATGCCGGCGTTATCGCTAGAGGTGTCCCGCTGGTGCGGATCGTTGCGTTTACGCAGTTTCCGGAGGCATTGGGATTTGTGATCCCCGGTGCGCTGCGAGGCGCCGGAGACACCCGCATCGCCATGTATGTGACGGTCGCGGGTGTCTGGTGCGTGAGGCTTGGGCTTACCTATGTCCTCATGAACTTCTTCAACGTTGGCCTCACCGCAGCCTGGTTCGCCATGTTCGCCGACTGGGTCGTCCGCTCGTCCCTTTACTGGGTGAGGCTCAAGAGGGGCAAGTGGAAGGAGATCAAAGTCTAGAGACAATACGGGATATGTGATACCATCTAACCAAACGGGGAGCCGCTGTGAAGCGGCTGAGAAAGGGCTTATAGCACCTGACCCTTGGAACCTGTGGGGTAATGCCCGCGTAGGGAAATCCGAGTCAGACAGCCCGCACTCCCGTGCGGGCAATTTGTTGCCCTTCCCGGATCCGGAGGGAGTGTTCAGCAAGAATGCGCGACAGAAATGTAAAGATCCTGGTAGAAGGCGCCATGATGGTGGCCATCACGTTCGTCCTGCACCTACTCAAGATCTACCAGGCGCCTTACGGCGGTTCGGTCACTTTGGGGAGCATGGTCCCGATCCTTCTCTTCGCCTTCCGTTACGGCGCAGGCCCCGGCATTCTGGTTGGCAGCGCTTACGGCATACTGGACTACATCGTGAACCCGTACTTTGTGCACCCTGCCCAGGTCATCTTGGATTACCCCCTTGCCTACGGTCTCCTGGGGCTCGCGGGGTTCTTTAGGCGCAACATATACGTCGGTTCGGCAGTAGGGATCCTGGGACGTTTGGTGTCCCACTTTCTCTCGGGCGTCATATTCTTCGCAGAGTACGCAGAGGGGAACGTATACCTGTATTCCCTCGTGTACAACGCCCAGTACCTTGTACCCGAACTCATAATCGCCTTGGTAGTACTGCGGTTTGCCTTGAGGCGGCTACTGGAAGTTAAGGTGTAAGATAAGAGCGGAGCGAGGGGGCGAAGCGTTGGAAGTAAGCCTAAAGGGTGAGTACGCCGCGATAGTGGGCGGCGGAGACGTTTCGCCCCGTCTTGCCTACTACCTGAAGAAAGCCTCCCTGGTTGTGGCCGCTGATTCGGGCGCGGAGTTCCTTTTTGCCCAAGGGATCAGGGTGGACGTCCTGGTTGGCGATTTTGACTCGTGCGACCCTGCCGCCCTAAAGGGCGTTACCGGCACAGGGTGCAGGGTGGTTGAACTCCCGGTCAGGAAAGACGTCACGGACACAGAAGCGGCCCTCGACTTTGTGCTCCGCGAAGGCTACCCGTCCGTCCTCATGGCCGGTTCCATGGGCGGGAAGAGGGTAGACCACGAGATCGCCAACTTCTTCCTGGTCGAACGGTTTGCCCGGCGCGGGCTGGATGTTGTCCTCATATCGCCCAGGTCCGTGCTCTGCCACGTAAGCGGCCCGGGTTACATGGGCATCGGCGAGCGGACGCTCACCGGAAAGGCAGGCGACTGGGTGTCTCTCTTCCCGGTTACCGAAAAGGTACGAGGAGTAACCATCGACGGACTAGAGTACCCGCTTCATGATGCCGTCTTGGAGAGAGGGGCGACGCTGGGCGTGTCCAACCGGATGACCGGCGAAGAGGCCCGCGTCGCCGTAAGAGACGGCTTCTTAATGGTCGTCGTCACCAGAGAGTAGATTGTACAGGTAATGCCCGGCGGTCCTGCGAGACCCTTGCTGCTTGTCTTGCTACCTCGGGAGTTCCGACTCCGGCCTGCCCCGCGGGTCATCCCGGGCCGGGGTGCCGAGGCTCATGAGCTCTCCCAGCGGCATAATCTCGTATCCTGCGGTCTTTAGGTTCGCGAGGACCATAGGCAGTGCCCCGGGAGTGTCGGGAGCCGAATCAGATGCGTGGAAGAGGAGGATGGCCCCTCTGAAGGCGTACCGTGAGACCCTCTCAACGATGTAGCTTACCCCGGGCCTCTGCCAGTCCCTGCTGTCGACAGACCATATTATCGTCTCATACCCGAGTTCCCTGGCGGTGAGCACGACCAGGTCGTTGTAGTCGCCGTTGGGGGGCCTGAAGTACTTGGGGCTCACGCCGCTCACGTTTACGAGGATGTCATGGGCCGACTGGATGTTCTCGCTTATCTCCTTTTTCGAGAGATGGCTCAGGTTGTCGTGCTCCTGACCGTGGCTTGCTATCTCGTGGCCTTCATCGACTATCCGTCTCACGATATCCTTGTAGTGCTTCGCCCACGGGCCCGAGAGGAAAAACGTGGCCTTTTGGTTGTGTTCCTTGAGGACATCGAGGACCTTGTCGGGCATCTCTTCGCCCCAGGAGATGTCGAACGTAAGCGCCACCGCCTTCCGTTCGGTATCAACGTAGAACACGGGCATTTGGATATTTTGGGCCCCGGCAGTCGTGAGGTCGTACATGTCGACTACGGGCTTCACGGCGCGAGTCTTGAGCGCGATGAAAGCTGCCGCCACCCATAGGATAACGAGCAAACAGAGCAGAACCGTCCGCTTCTTTATAATCATCCCCGGCTACCCCCCGTGACCGACGAAGCGGGAAAAAGCTTCGAGCGTTCTTTCCGGATTCCTTCAGAAAATCATAGTCCCGTACCGGGGGTGATATGCCCTTAGAAAAGCAAAGACCCGGACAATGTCCGGGCTATGCATTGTGGCGGCGCATCGGGGCGCTACTTTGAAACTTCTTCCGCACGCTTCCGGTAGATGCCGAGGCCGGGCTTGTGATAGAGCCGCTCTCTGGGTTGTTTTTTTGTCTTGGGAATGACCACCGTCTTTCCGTCCGGCGTGACGGTCACTTCCGCGTCGACGACGCCCGACCTGGAACCCGACGCAGCCCGACTCTCGTAGGGTTGGTTTTTCTCGCTCTGGGCTTGGGATGCGTTTCTGGCCTTCATTATGTCGGCCAGCACGTTTAGCGCCAGCGTGATTATCCGTGGGTCTATGCCGAGTATCTGCTGAAACGGTGACGTAGGAGACTGTCCCGTAGGTTGGGCCGTCTGGTGCGAAGAGGCGCCCTCGGCGGTCTTCCTCTCGCCGCGGCCAGTCTCCTCACCGGAGGCCTTTTCTTCGGCGGATTCGGTGTCGCCCTGGGACTCTCCGCGGCCGGGCGCTTCTGCATCGGTGCTTCCGGTTCCTGCGTCATCTTGGCTGCCCGCGCCCCGAGTGCCGGAGGGCGAAGTGGCAGGTTCAGGCGTGGAGACGGACGGTCTGGATGATGCGGCCCTCGCCATTGTAAGCGCCGACAGTGATCCCATGAGGGTGCCGATCAAGGACGGATCGATCCCGCCTTGCCCCTGGGTCCCTCCGAGAAGCTTTCCGGCCAAAGATATGATGGACGACATGAGGTCCGGCTCTTTGGGTTTTTCCGCCGCAGGCGTTCCTGAAGCGAGTGCCAAGGAACTAAGGAGGCCCATTGACGACTGGGCGCCCTGAGTGTCGCCGTAGAAGGAGAGGACGATCCCCAGGAGGTTCAGAAGTGCCAGGATACCGGCCTTTTCCCTCAGGGCCTTCTGATCTGATTCGGGACTGGAGAAAAGCACCGACCTGGCGATCTCTGATAGGGTCTTCTCAGTGTCCATTGCCTTCAGTCCGTCCGAAGAAGTTCGCGAACTCAGGGGGGACCTGGCCTCCTATGACACCGCCCAGCTCGGTCTTCAGTATCTTCCTCGCTTCTTTAATGGCGCCGTTCACTGCCTCCACGATTAGTGATTCCAGCGTTCCGAGGTCGTAGGTTTTTTCTGACAGTTTTTCCCTGTCGATGTGGATTGAACGAATGTTGAACCAAATATCCCCCGTGGCCGTGACGAGGCCTCCGCCTGATTCTCCTTGCACCAACCTGTTTCTTAGCCCCGTAAGACGCGAGCTCACTTCGGACTCGATTCTCTCCATCTGCATAAGCAGGGCAGCCAGGTTTTGCACTTATTTACCCCTCCAGTCCTCACTACTTCAGCATCTTATGCGTGGACTCTCGGGAGGGGTGATACGGATCATCTCCCTAGGGGCATCACTTTCGGAAGTGAAACTGCCAGTTCGCGCCGCAGCCTGATGCGCTTTCCAATGGGACTTCTGCCTAGCAAGATCCGGGGGCCTCCCCTTCTCTGGAAAAGCGGCTTTGCGGTCCAGTCCTGCCACAGGCCTTGCTTTTTGGGGGAATCCCCGGCTTCAGATGATACCGTCTTTGGGTCGAACGATCCGTTGGCAGCCAGAAGGAGAATCAAGATAAGGAACAGAGAAAACGGATTTGTGGCGTCGAAACCCAGTATCTTCACTCTGTTCCCCTCCCTATGCCGCCGGTCTCTGCCATTCTCTTGGCCAGGTAGTTCTCGAACTTAGCGCCCAGCCACGTGGCGGCGAGGATGAGCGACAGCGATACCGCTGAATCAAGCCTCTCGGCCAGGAGGCTCTGTGCTTTCTCGGCCATGGTCTCGATCTCGAGGGATTCGACCATCCCGCTCGTCTGCGAAAGATCCAGGAGCGTGTCTATTAGTTTCTGGCCTCTCTCGGCCGTAAAGGGCCTAAGCGCCGCGATTAGGTCCAAGATCTCTTTGGTAACCAGCCCGCTTGACACTGTTACCCCCTCTTCCTTCGTCGTGATCATGACATAATATGACCTCACCCCTAAAACGTTCCGTTGCCTCTGCCTGTATGATGATGCCTTGAGGCAAACACGAGGGATCAAAAGGTAAACTCCTTCCAGGGGGAGAAACTAGGGAGGAGACGTGCGGCCTATTACGCGGTAAGAGAGGTGTTCCTTGTATGGACCTGAAGTCTGCCTTGACCCTTAACAGGAAGAAAGAGGAGACCGCAGAGGACCAAGAGCTCCTTAAGGAGCGAGCCCGCGAGATCCATGCGGAATCCATCGTGGTTGACGGCCATATTGGCACTTTGATCGATGTGCTCACCAAGAGCCGGGAGTTCGGAGAGAAGTCGGAAAAAGGACATGTGGACCTCCCGCGCCTCAAGGACGGCGGGGTGAAATGCGTTGTCCTTAGTGCCTTCCCCTTTGACCGCTCCTATCCCATAAGAGGAGTAAGAGCCGGTTTAGAGTACGTGGACGCGTACAGGTCGCTGGCGGCGCTGCCGGGCATGGTCCTCGCCGAAAGCGGAACGCAAGTTGAGTCCGCGGCGAAGGAAGGAAATCTGGCCGCTCTCTTGTCCTTTGAAGGCGGCGAGTTCCTGGACGGAAGTATCGAGAGCCTCCGGATGTTCCACAGGCTCGGACTCAGGCTCCTTGGGCTCACTTGGAACGAGAGAAACGCTCTGGCAGACGGCGCAGCAGAGTCCGGCACGAGGGGAGGGCTCACCCGGTTCGGGCGCCAGGTCGTCAAGGAATGCGGACATCTGGGAGTAATCGTCGATGTATCCCACATCTCCGAGGCCGGGTTTTGGGACGTGGTGGAGATGACCGAACACCCCGTCGTAGCCAGCCACTCAAATTGCCACAGGCTTTACGCTCATCCCAGGAACCTCACGGACGACCAGATCCGCGCTGTGGCCGAGACCGGGGGAGTTGTCGCGGTAAGCTTCAACCCGGATTACATGGCCGGAGATGAGGCCGAGGTCACCATGGATACGGTGTGCGACCACATCATGCATGTACTGGAGGTAGGCGGCGAAGGGACGGCAGCCATTGGATCCGACTTCGACAGCTTCAGGGGGAGAGAGCCCAAGCCCCTAACGTCGGCTGAGCATCTCCCGCTTCTCACCGAAGCGCTCTTGAGGCGCGGCGTGTCGGGGAAAACCATCTCTTTGGTACTCGGGGGAAACTGGCTGAGAGTCATGCGCGCCGTGTTGGGATAGTTATGAGAATTCTAGTGGCGATGAACGCATTTAAGGGGAGCCTCTCCGCAAGGGAGGCTTCATCGATTGTGGCCGGGGGGCTCCGAAAAGGATTTCGTGAAGCCAAGGTCATCGAGATGCCGCTGGCCGACGGCGGCGACGGGACCGTCCAGGTCTTGTGCGGGGGTCCAGCAGGCGAGATTGCTGAGGTAGAGGTAACGGGCCCTCTGGGGAAGCCGGTCAAGGCAGAGGTGGGCCTCTTGGATGGAGGGAAGACGGCGGTCATCGAGAGCGCCCAGGCTTGTGGCCTTGCCCTTCTCGTCGATGGACAACGGGATGTCCGCAGGGCCCAAAGCACGGGTGTCGGCGAACTGATGCTCTGGGCCGTCCGGCGGGGAGCCAGGCGCCTGGTAGTAGGCATCGGCGGGACGGCCATGAACGACGGAGGCATCGGAGCCGTCCAGGCCGCGGGAGGAAAGGTCCTCGACGCGGACGGGCGTCAGGTGGGGCCCGGCATTACAGGACTCCTGGACGTTTCTTCTGTCTCGCGGGGCTCAATCCCTGAGGATTTCAAGGGCGTTGAGGTCATCGCGATAACCGATGTTCGTAATCCACTGGTCGGTCCCCATGGGGCGACCCGCGTCTACGGTCCTCAGAAGGGACTGGCGAGCGACGAGATCGAGGAAGTTGACGAAGCCATGCGCCGGTACGCAGCCATTTTGGGAAGGGACTTGGGCCAGGACCCATCCGACCTGCCGGGAGCAGGTGCCGGCGGTGGGCTTGCGGCCGCAATGGCAGCGTTCTTCGGGGCGAGATTTGAAAGCGGCTCTTGCTTTGTCATGAAGGAAACCGGCTTCTTCGAAGAACTCGGCTGCGCCGACCTTGTGGTCACGGGCGAAGGTTCCATTGACTCCCAAACGGTGCAGGGCAAAGTACCGTTTGCGGTTGCGGAAGCGGCTTATTGGATGGGAGTGCCCGTCATCGCGTTGGGAGGAGGCCTTGCCAGGGACGTGCTCTCGGGCTATCCTCCGGAGTTCGCGGCCTTGTTTTCGACAACGCTCCGGCCGGAAGGACTAAGTGAGGCGATGGCGAGCGCCCGGGAAAACCTCTTCTTCGCCGCGGAGCAGATCGGCAAGGCAGGCAGGGTGTTCGCTTCGTCGCGGGCGAGGCGGCAGGACTTCGCGGTAGGAGGCATTGTCGTAAGGGAGTCCGGAAGTGGACTTGAGGTGCTCCTCATCGAGGACCGCTGGGGGATGGTCGCGCCGCCTAAGGGCCATATGGAACCGGGAGAGACTCCCGAAGAGGCGGCGACGCGCGAGGTATATGAGGAAACGGGGATCCGTGTAGCGGTCGCAGGAGATGTAGGAGAGGTCAAGTACCGCTTTTTCGCTCAAGACGGAGAGGTAGTGGAGAAAGCCGTCAGGTACTTCCTGATGACTCCGGTGGGCGGCGAGCCCAGGCCTCAAGAAGGGGAAACCCAGAGAGTCATGTGGGTGAGCGCGAGAGATCTGCCCGGAATGAGGTGTTACAGGGACACTCTCGCCATAGTCAGGCGGGGGCTCAAAGTCTTCCGCGCCGGACAGGATTCGACTTTCTGACGGGCTCTAGTCTGGTAAATTGTGGGTGAAAGGGACCCGGTGGCGTGCTCCGTGAGGGAAGCGCCGCGGGTCTCTGTGTGTTTGAGTATGGGTGAATGCAAGCTATATGTCTGGCCGGAGCCGGGAGTTCCCGGGGCGCTCCTCAGCGGTTACAAGATGCGCGTGCAAATACGTAGTGAAGGAGCGTGCCGGATTTGGTCTACCGGGAACGTATGTTGGCGAGGCTACCCCGGCGGGTGGGCGTAAGCGTCTTCGTGAGTCGCCTTTTCTCCGGAGGCGTACGTGTTCTTGCAATCCCGCTGCTTACCTTGTTTATCGGCTGGTCTGCCTTATTTGCGATCCATGCCTACCAATACAGAGAAGAGTTCGTCTTCGTTACGATTGAGGAGTCCTCGTCCCAAGCCCTCGCGGCGTTGCCCCTTGGTTTGGAGAGGCTCACAGGGGTCTTCGTAGACTGTGAGAAAAGGTGCCTAGAACTCGAGAAAAAACCCCGGCTTTGGGGCGTTTCACTCGGAGCCTACTATTCGGCGTCTTCGCAAGGGATAGAGTTTGAGGAGTCCATCGACTTCTCAAGAGGAGGCAAGGTCACCATTCCGTTGGGCCGTCCCGTTTCCGTGCCTCTGCGGGACCTCTCCGGGAACATCGTGGAGCTCGTAGACAACTCGGCGAGGGTTGCAAGGGGCGATCTGGTCATTGAGGGTACGGAAAGGTCGGGCGTTGTCCGTTTCAGGTATGGGGGCGAATGCTTCTCTCTGGCGCCCGGCGAATCGTGGGCCGAACTCCTGGCCTTGGTGGACGGGACCGTGACCGAAGTGGACGAAGAGTCCTGGGAAGGCGCCGTCCAGGAGTACCTGGCTTCAGGGGTGCCGGTAACCAGGATTGCTGTGTGCAACCGCGGGTTTTGGCCCAAGGCAGGCGTGCGCGCGCATGATAGCCGGGGAGGGGAGGTGTGGTGAGACTCCGTGTGAGACTATGCTGCGTTCTCTTCATCGCCCTTGTGCTGGCTTTAGGCGGGGTCCCTGCCGGGGCACGCGGGGCTATTTCGCCGGGGCTCATCCGAGCGAGTGAAGCCTGCGCCAAGGCCGTCATGGCAGAAGCCCGAGTGGAGCCCAGGCCTGTCGTCATAATAGACGGGCCCTCCTTGGCCCGATACCTTGAAACGGTGGGATACACGAGGGGTAAGGACCTCTTCGAGGTAAGCGTGGGCGAACTGAATGACCTGGAGAGCGGAGCCCTGCACGTTTCAGTAGCCATTAGGGAAGCGCTCTCCGGGGCGGGGCCGGGAAAAGCCGGCGCTGAAGTCGAATGCGACATCGTGGCCGCCGGGCTGCCGGGCGTGGTTGTCAGGTACGCCTTGGAAAAGGGCTACCTCAGCGACCTCAGAGTGGTGAATCTCGTCATGGCGGCGTCCCCAAACCGGGGCACCTTCCTTGCCGGAGTCCTGAAATCAGCCCTCGAGCTGGCGCGCCAGGAATCCATCCTCGAGCGACAGACGCGTGCCGAGAGGTTCCTGCCTTCGCTCAAGGACATGTTCGGTGACGGCGAGGGGCCCGTTTCACTTAAGGAGCTGACCAAAGCCCAGTCCCTGAAGCCTCCCGAGTGGGAAGATGAGGCTTCCTGGATCTCCACGAGGTCCACTACCCTATGGGAACCGTTGTACGCAGAATACGTGAAAAACCGTTTCCTAGCGCTTCCCTATGTACCCGCCCAGTCGCCGAAAGAGACGTTCGCGGGTTGGGTGAGGAGAACCCTGCCGGATGTCTGGAAGCGGCTTATCGTCGAGGCCGAATGGCCGGCGTCCAAAGCGCAGAGGCTCTCTCTGCCTTACTACGAGTGCCTGGCTATGGAGGTGGCCAGGAACCAGTATGTCATGAGGACGGCATCAAAAGGCAGCTTAGTGTCGAGCCTTCTCAAGGACCCCATCATTCCGAAGGACTGGAGAGAAGCGGTGGTCCACTACGGGACGAAACTCCTCATGCACTACGCCGGGAAAGCCCTCATCACGCTTAAGGCCTACGTCCAGGAGCTCATCGCTCGTGAAGCGGTCGAACTCACAGGGCTGGGTTCCGGACCTGATTCTCCCCTTCTATCGGGGCTTATCAAAGAAGACATTCTCATAAACCTCGGCACATCTTCGTCCAAGCGATTTGAGCGCATCCCGGCCAACCTGGCGCTTCAGGAGCTCAACCGCTCGTCTCAAGCTTCCGCCAACCGGCGAGATACCAGGTATGTGTCGGTCCTGTCCAAACTCGCCAACCCTTGGGCCCTCATTTGGCCCGAGCTCGGGCCCAACGACAGCCTCCTTGAAGTAGACTGTGGCGTCCCTCCGGCGGGCACCAAAGACCTAATATTCGTCCTGAGCGGCGTATTGAGGCTTCCCGGAAAGCACGTGCTGGATGACCAGAAAGCCCAGGAGTATGTGGCAAAGGTGCTGCTGGAAGACGTTGAGACAAGACCTTCGCAGGCTTCTTCGCTATCCGCCGTCTATGTCTCAAGCTGGAGACCCGCCTACTGCGATGTCCGGGGAGCCTCAAAGGTGACTCTCGGTATAACTGAACTCCCACCAGGGTGGCAGTGCCAGGTGTGGGAGGAGTCCTATGGGACTTTCCAGACAGGCGAAGAAGCAGCGAGGTGTGTTCAAGGGGTCATGAGGGGGTTCGACCGCGGAGGCACTCATCTGGTGCACCTCACCCCGGGCACCGAACGCTTGGGTTTTCGTCTTGTGAGGAGCGGTCCCCCAAATCCGGTCGCAGGCAATACGGTGACGTCGGCTTTCGCTCAAGAGGTGCTCGTCAGGGTGTTCGTGTCGGCGTCCGGTGGAAATGCGCCTGAGACAGGGGAAGAAGGAGATCCTCCCGGACAGGAAGGGCCTCCAGAGCCGGAAGACCCACCGGAAGACCCAAGAGAAACGCAGTCGCCCGGTCAGGGCGGGCTTCCAGGACCGGAAGAGGAGGCTGAGCTGCCCGATGAACCTCCTGAGGAGTTGCCTGGCGGGTTCTCGGGTGAGCTTCCCGGGGACTCGCCCGAGGAGTTTCCTGAGGACTTGCCGACCGTCCGGGTTGTATACCGGTCCAAGCACACGACGCTGAAGAAACCGAAAGAAACCTTCCACGATCACTGGATCCTGGATTACGGCGACGAGTTGCGGGAGACAATCCCCGGTCATGTGTCGCTGGCCGCCGACCACACGTTTGAGTCGCCGGGGAGTTACTCTGTAACTGCAGAGTCGTATACAGGAGAGGGCAAACTCTTGTACCGGAAGACGTGGCACGTAAGCGTTGTACTCTCCGGGGAGACGCACAGGTTTGAGTGTCAAAGCGTAGCTCCCGTAGGCGTCGAGATTGCGGTCACAGGCCCAAAGAAATGGGTTACGGGGAAAGTCGCGGTCTTCTCGGTGGGAGCCAAAATCGACCTTCCTCCCAACGCCGAACTCGTATCGGTCAAGTTCGACCCGGGCGAGATGTTCGGAGTCATATGGGAGCGGGCGGGAGATTTTATAGTGGGAGCCGCGGCTTCAATCATTGTTAAATACTCATTGGAGGATGCTTGTATAGAAATAGAGAACGTTTTCCTGAAAGAAGTGCCTGTTACGGTGCTCACAACTGGTGTGACTATGTAGATGAGCGGGATAGGGAGGAGTCGGGGCGGAACCTGCCTCCTCCCGCCCCCGTCAAAGCGGAATAGTGTCCTCACAAAGCATGGGAGACGGAGGGATTCGGGTGTCTGCGCCTGTCATCCAAATTCAGGGATTACACAAGGAATACAGCATGGGCAAGGTGAAGGTTCCCGCACTAAAGGGTGTAGACCTTGAGGTCCCCACCGGTCAGTTCCTCGCGATCATGGGGCCTTCCGGCTCGGGAAAGTCGACCCTCATGAACATCTTGGGGTGCCTGGATAGGCCCACAAAAGGTACTTACCTACTGGACGGAGCCGACGTAAGCCGGAAGAGCGACAACGAGCTGGCCGACATAAGGAACAAGTTCATCGGGTTCATCTTCCAGACGTTCAACCTTCTGTCGAGGACCAACGCGCTGGCCAACGTGGAACTGCCTCTTGTCTACAGGGGCATGGCGGCTGGAGAGCGGCGCAAGAGGGCCGTCAGGGCCCTGGAATCTGTTGGTCTAGCAGGCCGGATGACTCACAAACCCAACGAGATGTCAGGCGGAGAGCAGCAGCGAGTGGCCATCGCCAGAGCGATTGCCGGAGACCCCAAGGTGATCCTGGCCGACGAACCAACCGGCAACCTTGATTCAAGGTCCGGCGAGGAGGTCATGTCGATATTCCAGGACCTCCATGAGAAGGGGATTACCTTGATACTCGTAACCCATGACCCTGACATCGCGCGGCACGCTGAGCGGATAATATCGGTGAAAGACGGCAGGATCATATCCGACGTCATGGTCGAAGACAGGCTGGACGCCAAGAAACTGCTCGCAGAGATGCCTGCTCACGAAGAACCGGCCTGAAACTAGGGTGAGAGTACTTCCCTGGCGATGTTCTTGAGAAGTTCCTTGCCCTCGGGACTCGTCAGGAAGGATTCTATCACTTCACTGAGGAGCTTTCGGAACTCAGACGACTCCGCGGCTTGCCTCAGAAGGTCGTCAAACATGTCCCGTGAGGGGCCCTTTACGAGGTCTGTGATTATGGCCTTTCCCTGGTCAGATGCAAGGATGTCGCCTACGATAGCCCTGACTTGAGAGGGGTCTATCTCAATACCCAGGGTGTCGGCAACCGACTTCTCCGATCCGCCCAACTTCCTCAAATACCAGACTGCCAGGTCGGGGGCGTACTCTCTTACTCCGTAGTAGGAACCGATAGTGAGTCCTATACCGAGAGCCATTCCGAGAAGTATGAGCGCGACGTAACGCGAGGTGTTCAATCTGGAAAATCCCTCCTCGTGGCCTAGCATGCATTTATTGGTATGTGGTTATTCAGTCGTGTTATCATTGTGAAAAGGTGATCTCATGCATCCGGTACTGTTCCGAATAGGAAGTCTGACTTTCTACACATACGGGATCATGCTCGGGCTGGGGTTTGCCGCAGGTGTGTACGTGGCCTCAAAGAGGGCCGAGAAACAGGGCGTGGATCCAGACTCGCTCTTTTGGTTTTTCATAGCCCTTTTGGCCGGAGGAGTCATAGGTGGACGGATCACACATGTAGCGCTAAACCTAAGGTACTATACTGATTTCCTCTCTGTCTTGGATACTCGCGAAGGCGGCCTTGCCATCCACGGCGTGCTCATAGGAGGCGCTATTGCGGCTCTCATATACGCGAGGGCAAAGAAAATGCCTTTCCTCGGTCTCATGGACATAATTGCTCCGTCGGTAGCCCTTGGGCAGGGGATAGGCCGTATAGGATGTTTCTTCTCAGGTTGCTGCTACGGCATCCTAACGTCCGGAAGTTGGGGATTCGAGACCCGCTACGCCCCAGGCCTTAGGCACCCATACCAGCTTTATGAAAGCGTGCTCGACCTCGCCTTGTTTGCGGCGCTTCTCTACCTCTCCTCCCGGATAAACACCCCCGGCGGCCTTTTCACGGTCTACGCGGGGGGTTACTCAGCGATCCGCTTCCTTCTCGAGTTCTTCCGTGAGAACGACAGCTACTTCTTGAGGCTCAGCTTTGGACAATGGTTCTCCCTTGTGGCTCTAATAGTCGCCGCAGCAACCTACATGGGACTTCAAAGGACGGACCGAGCCCACTAAAGCAACCGGTTGTCTGTAACGAGAAATATAGAGATGGGGAGGGGAGCGCATCGTGGTAGCTTGTGTATCCTCAGTGCTGAACGCCATGGATGGCGGCGTCGTATTGACCGATGCGGAAGGTGTTATCAAAGACGTCAATGAACGTGCTTCCCACTATCTGGGGTGTTCACCTCAAGAACTGAAAGGAGAGGACCTGGGAAAAACCTTTACGAGATGTCTTGTGCCGCGACTTAAGGACCCCGCGCCGTTTAACGAATGGATGGAGATGGCAGGCGCGCTGCTCGACTTCTCAATGGGGAGTTCCCTTATTGACAACACCTGTGAGGTAGTCTGGCGGGAGCAGGAAGAAGAGCGCTATCTCGTCGTTTCCGCTTCTCCGGTAGTGGAGCCGGACGGCAAGCGTTCGGGAGCGCTTTACGTACTAAAAGATGTCACTCAAGCTCGAATAACTCAAAACACTCTTCAGGCAGTGTCTGACGCTGCGCGAGAGATAAACTCAGACCTCAAGATCGAAGAGATGATGCCGGGACTTTTCCGTATCGTTGCGGCCCGTGTTCCCTTGGACGGGATGGCCATCCTGTCCATCAAGGATAACGGCAAGGCAGTCGTGAACGGCGCGATCCCCCGTGGCTTCATGGGAGGTGTTGGAGCCAGCGGCTCTGTACCGGTTACCCCCGCGTCTTACAATATCCTTATAGACATTGTGACGGACATAGAAAAAAGTCTTCAGGCAGATGAAAAGAGCCACGAGAGGTCGCTTTTCTCCCGCGCTTTTCTAGAAAAACTCTACGAGCAGGGAATGTCTTCGGCCGTCGCGCTTCCGCTTACACTGCCGGGCCAGCTCACCGGCATATGGGTGCTTGCCAGCAGGGAGGAGAAAAGTTACAGCCACGCCGACATGGCTTTCCTGGAGCCGGTATCGGGCCACCTGGCCGCAGCAGTAAAGAACGCCACGCTCTTCGAGGAGACAAGGGAGATGTACTCAGCGGCGGTCCGGGCCCTGGCCGCGGCCGTTGACCTGCGCGACAGCTCCACCATGCATCACTCCGAGCATGTGGCGGTAATAGCGCGGCAAATAGCGCTGGAGATGGGTCTTTCAAACGACGAGGTCGAGGTCATCGAGCTTGCCGGATTGGTCCACGATATCGGCAAAGTCGGCATACCGGATTCGGTCCTGCAGAAACCGGGGCCGCTCTGTCCCGCCGAGAGGGCGGTAATGACAAACCATTCCCTTTTGGGCGCCACGATCCTTGAGAGAGCAGGCATGTTGGCAGATTTGGCTCCACTTGTCCTGCACCACCATGAGTGGCACAACGGCTCAGGATATCCGGGCAGGCTGGGAGGACAGGAGATCCCTGTCGGAGCCGCGATATTGGCGGTCGCCGACGCCTTCGATACCATGATATCCGACCGTCCCTACAGGACCGGCATGACGGTCAAAGAAGCGCGCGAGGAGCTCCTGAAGTGCTCGGGCAGCCAGTTCAGACCGGACGTGGTCATGGCGCTGGAACGGGCCATTGAGAAAGCCGTTGCTAACCAAGAGGCGTGGTTCCTCGAGATAAGCGGCGAATCCGGCTTTCCCTCAAGGACTACGGGGACGCCCGAGCCTAGGACTCTAGTAGACCAGGGCGACCTCACGGAGAAGGCTATCACGTCAAAAGAACTGGAAGTGCTCTTCCGCATCGCCCAGGAGATGAAGAAGCTTCTAGACCTCCAGGAGATGCTCAAACATACTATCCGGATCGTGGCGGAAGAGATGGGATATGCAGACTGCGCAATCTTGATCCCGGACGAAGAAGGCAAGAACTTGATCATCTCCGCAGGTACCGGTGTTTCAGAGAAGTCCATTGGCAAGGCGGTGCCCCAGGGCGAGGGGGTCGCCTGGTGGGTCATGAACAACGGCATACCGCAGAACATCCCCGACGTCGAGCTTGACGACAGGTACTTCAGCGTATCTGACGGAGTCGGTTCCGAGCTGCATATTCCCCTGGAGGTAAGGGGCAGGCGCCTTGGTGTACTCGCCATCCAGAAGGCCGAGAAGGGCGGGTTTACCACATCGGATATCCGCATGCTAATGGCGGTAGCCGGGCATATCGCATCCGCGTTGGAAGTCGCCCAACTGCACGAGCAGGTAAAGAAGGCGGCCGACTGCGACTCCCTTACGGGGCTTTACAACAGGCGGGTCTTCCTGAGTACTCTGGACTCCAGCATCAAGGCCGCGTCGTATCCGCAGTCAGACGCGGTGGTGTCGGTGGCCATTGTTGATGTGGATGACTTAAAAATCGTGAACGATATGCACGGACATCTCACCGGAGATAGCGTCCTCGCCAAGATAGGGACTTACCTTAAGGACGGGTTCCGTTCCATTGATGTGGTCGCACGCTACGGCGGAGATGAGTTCGTGATCCTCCTTCCCGGGATGACTCGCTCCCAGGCAGAAAAGCGGATCAGGGATGTGGTGGATCTCTGGCTCCAGGACAGCGTGACCGATAACGCAGGCAATGCGGTCCCGATGCCCGGTGCTTCGATCGGCGTCGCGACGTATCCCGAAGACGGCGAAGAAGCCCGCATTGTCCTTGCTGCCGCCGACGACAGGTTAAGGCGAGCTAAGGTAAGCAAAATCACAAGGGCACACAGAAAAGCCTCTTCTTAGGCCCTTGAGCAGTATCATGCTATAATGCGGTCATGAGCCGTGTGAACACACTCACGAAGGTCTCAATACTAGTTGCCTTGGCCAGCGCGCTTCATGCGGTCGAGGCCCTTATTCCTTTACCGTTTATCATTGTTCCGGGAGCCAAGTTGGGACTCGCCAACATCGTGGCCCTTTACGCGGTTCAGACCATGGGTCTCGGCCAGGCGCTTGCCATAAGCTTTCTGAGAACGCTCCTGGGCGGCCTTCTGGGCGGTACCTTCTTGAACGTGGGTTACTACCTTTCTACCTCCGGGGCCCTTGCTTCGACCCTCGTCATGTACGGGGTGTCCCGGTCGGCTCGCGGGCGGATTTCGGTGGTTGGGGTGAGCGTCTCAGGCGCTTTCACCCATAATCTGACACAGCTCGCGGTTGCCTCGGTGCTGCTTAAGTCCCTGGGAGTCCTATTTTACCTCCCGTATCTCTTGGTCCTAGCGGTCCCAACGGGAATCTTTGTAGGGCTTCTGGCAGGAAGGATAATCAGAATCTCCCCCGAAAGATCACAGAATAGGAGCGGTAGGCAATAAATCCCATCTACCCCGGCAAAATAGACTAGATATCAGGGGGTCTGACAGTGATTCGCAACAGAATTCCAGATGTGGTGGTGAAGCGCCTGGTCACATATCTGAGTGTGCTCTTGCACTCAGATTTTGAAGATGGCGATTTCGTCTCTTCGGCACAGCTGGGTGACCTTGCCGCCGTCAACGGAGCTCAAGTCCGGAAGGATCTTGCGCTTTTCGGAGAGTTCGGGAAGCAGGGAGTCGGCTATCCGGTCAAAGCTCTCAGGGAGCAGATCACCAAGATCCTTGGTGCGGACAGGGAAATGCCCCTTTCCGTATTCGGGATCGGCGAACTTGGTACGGCCATAGTCCGCTATATCGCCGGTCGTAGGCGTTCCGACCCTAACTACCGTTTTTGGCCGGTCGCGCTATTTGACGAGGATCCGCGCAAGATCGGTACATCCGTGGAGGGTATCGTGATCCATCCCCTCTCGGACATGGAAACGGTGCTCAAAGAACTGGATGTCAAGATCGGGATCATCGCAGTGCCTGCTTCCGCGGCCCAGAGCGTTGTGGACAGGGCCGTGGCTTCAGGGGTAAAGGGGTTTCTGAATTTCGCTCCCACGAAGCTGAAGGTTCCTCCCGGAGTGCGCGTCCACTACACCGACGTAACTCTAGAGCTCCAAGAACTGGCCTTCTACATCTAGGACCCTGATCCATTCGGCCGAGTGGATCTGTATTGGATCCTAAGGGTGATCCGTTATAAGCGATTGCGGCTCTGCCACTCCACGAGGGAAGAGCCGTTCTTGCTATCTTCCACATTCACAAGGCTCGATGGTATGATATCGTTTGTGGGATAGTGTTGTTGCGGATTGGTTGGTCCATAGGTCCTTTTAGGTACATAACTCCTCCCGGAGGTGAAACGGTTGCCCGAAACTGTGTCGCAACTGGAAGAGAAACTCAGAGAACTACGGAAACGCCGGGAAGCAGTAATTCAAGGTGGCGGAGCTCAGAGGATCGAGCGTCAGCACAAAGCAGGTAAGATGACCGCTCGCGAGCGCATCGCCGCCTTTTTTGATCCCGGCACCTTCATGGAGATCGATGCCTTCGTAACCCACAGAGCCAAGGAGTTTGGGATGGACAAGGTCGAAGCCCCCGGCGAAGGTGTGGTTACGGGCTACGGTCTGGTCAACGGAAGGGCGGTCTGCGTGGCATCCCAGGACTTCACCGTGATCGGTGGCTCCCTCGGCGAGATGCACGCGGCCAAGATCGTGAAGGCCATGGAAATGGCCGCTAAGGTCGGCGTGCCCTTCGTGTTCTTGAATGACTCGGGCGGCGCCCGCATTCAGGAAGGTGTGGACGCGCTCCGGGGGTACGGGGACGTGTTCTTCAGGAACGTCCAGTACTCGGGCGTGGTTCCCCAGATCTCCGTCATTCTCGGCCCGTGCGCGGGAGGAGCCGTGTACTCTCCGGCCCTAACCGACTTCTGTTTCATGGTACAGGGCACGGCCAACATGTTTATCACCGGTCCACAGGTCATCAAGGCCGTAACCGGTGAGGAAGTATCCATGGAGCAGCTGGGTGGCGCGGCGGTCCACAGCCAGATCAGCGGAAACGCCCACTTCGTGGCGGCAGACGAAGCTTCCTGTCTCGAGATGGTCAAAGCCCTCTTGGACTACCTGCCGTCCAACAATCAGGAAGATCCGCCCTATTTCCCACCCGCCGACGACCCGGCCAGGATAGATCCTGAACTCGCCCAAGTAGTACCTGCGGAACAGAACCGGAGCTATGATATGCACCAGGTCATCTACTCCTTGGTGGACGACGGCATATTCATGGAAGTCCAGAGAGACTGGGCGACCAACATCATAGTAGGGTTTGCCAGGCTGAACGGCCGGTCAGTGGGAATAGTCGCCTCTCAGCCCCAGGTGAAGGCGGGATGCTTGGACATCAACGCGTCCGATAAAGCATCGAGGTTCGTGCGGTTCTGCGATGCTTTCAACATACCTCTCGTTACTTTGGTCGACGTACCGGGTTACCTGCCCGGAGTGGACCAGGAGTACGGCGGGATCATCCGGCACGGCGCGAAGCTGCTTTACGCTTACGCCGAAGCGACGGTCCCCAAGATCACCGTCATAACGAGGAAGGCTTACGGTGGAGCTTACATAGCAATGTGCTCTCGCCACCTCGGCGCCGATATGGTCTTCGCTTTCCCCACAGCGGAGATTGCGGTCATGGGTCCCGAAGGCGCCGCCAACGTCGTCTTCAGGGATGAGATCGCGAAGGCAGAGAATCCCGAGGCCAAACGCCAGGAGAAGATCAAAGAGTTCCGCGACGTGTTCGCCAACCCGTACGTCGCTGCGAGCAGGGGATATATCGACGACGTTATTGAGCCTCAGGAACTCCGTCCGAAGGTCATCTCGGCCCTGGAGCTCATGATCACGAAGAAAGCCGAGTATCTACCGAAGAAGCATGGCAACATGCCGGTGTAAGGTACCGGCGAGCCCAGGAGGTAAGCGACGTGGCCGAGCTTGATAGTGTGAAAAAAGCGGTGATAGCAGCCGCCATTTCTGCCTACCTGTCGGATGAAGGCGTAGGTGTGAGGGTGTTCCGCCCCAACATGTTCCTGCGCGACGTTGAGGGGTCGGGAGCATGGGGGAAGCTATCCCGCAAGACCTACGGAGGTACCAACGAATATCGCAGCGGGGGACTAAGTGCCGGGCGGATGTTCTTTGGAGACACCCAGAAGTGACTCGGGACCATCTAGCCTCTGGTCATGTATGATCTCGCGCTCCATAAGGAGGAAAAAGCCGTGCGTCGGTTCAAGGTCAAGATAAATGACGAGATTTTTGAGGTTGAAGTCGAAGAAGTAGGCCGGGAAGTTAGGGCTGCCAGACCTGTGGTTGCGCCCCCGCCGGCCCAACCCGTGCAGGTAGCGGCGCCCGCCCCGAAGGCTCCGGTCGCGGCTCCTGCTCCGGCCGCTCCCAAGCCGGCTACTCCCAGCCCGGCGCCTGCAGCCGGTGCCCAGGGTGATGGCGACGCAGTCCGCGCGCCTATTCCCGGAGTCGTCAGCGCCATCAAGGTATCCGCCGGCAATCAGGTGAAGAGAGGTCAAGTGCTCCTCATCCTGGAAGCCATGAAGATGCAGAACGAGATCCTTGCTCCGTTTGACGGGACCGTGACCAGCGTACCCGTAAGCCAGGGGGCTTCCGTACAGACCGGAGACGTCTTGGTGACGCTGAGTCGCTAAGTCACACACGGGCACACACTGCCTTGTGTAATCGGGTTTCGGCGGCATTGGTTACTGGGTTATGGAGGGGATTTCATGAGTGGCAAAATCCGGGTTCTAGTCGGAAAGCCCGGCCTTGACGGACATGACAGGGGCGCCAAGGTCATCGCGAGGGCCTATCGAGACGCGGGCATGGAGGTTATTTACACCGGTCTGCACCGTACCCCTGAAGAGCTGGCCAGGATGGCTGTTGAAGAGGACGTCGATGTCGTAGCCCTATCCATCCTTTCGGGCGCCCACGGAACCTTGATCCCCAGGTTCATAGACTGCTTCAAGAAAGAAAAGGGTACCCAGGATCTTGACGTGCTAATCCTAGCCGGAGGCATCATCCCGGAAGAGGATATCCCTGCCCTCAAGACGGCGGGAGTGGATGAAGTCTTTGGTCCGGGAACGAGCACCGAGACCATCGTGGACTACACCAGGTCTCACCTTAAGAGACCGGTAGCCTGACGGCCTGTTCAGTTACTCCTGAGGAATGTCACGGTGAGCTTCGAGCGGCCCCTTCCGGGGCCGGCTCGAAGCCTCTACTTCCGCTTACCTGAGGACGGTGTCTATATCGTGGGCGATCATGCTGCTCAGTCAGCTCTTGAGCTGTTTGAGGGACTCATTCAAGGAAGCCGGCCCCACCTTTCGAGGGCCATTTCTGTTGTGGAAAACGGCGCGCCGGGTGCTGCCGAGCTCCTCTCACATGCATATAAGGCGCGAAAGGGCGCCCACATAACCGGAATTACCGGTTCACCGGGTGTCGGGAAGTCCACTCTGGTGGACGGCATCGTGAGAGAAATGCGTAAAGCAGGGCAGACAGTGGGCATCATTGCCGTGGACCCGTCCTCGCCGTTCACAGGCGGAGCCATCCTTGGAGACCGCGTACGGATGGGACAAGGCCATGCCTTGGACGAAGGGGTGTTCTTCCGGAGCCTCGCCACGAGGGGCCACCTGGGAGGGCTGTCCAGGCACACGGGCGACGTGATCGCACTCCTCGACGCTTTCGGCTTCGACCAAATAGTGGTTGAGACCGTGGGAGCAGGGCAGTCAGAGGTAGACATCATGAAGTACGCTCACACGGTCGTTGTTGCCCTGGCCCCCGGGCTGGGAGACGACATGCAGGCCATAAAGGCCGGCATCCTCGAGATTGGAGATATCTTCTGCGTCAACAAGGCCGACCTGCCAGGTGCCGAAAGGACACGGCGTGATATAGAGATGATGCTCGACATGAAAGAACCGGCAGGGTGGAGGCCCCCGGTTGTCCGAGCGATAGCGGTAAACGGCGAGGGACTTGGCGACCTGGTCTCCGAGATATTCAGGCACCGGTCTTACCTCGTTGCATCGGATACTCTGAAGGAAAAAAAGCGCTGGAGCTATACAGCCGTCCTCGAAGAATACTTGCGGCTCCTCACGGTGGCGAAAGTGCTGGAATCAGCCGCTCGGGACGGAAGTCTGGATGCCGCATTGGACGACCTCATGCATGGGAAGGCGGGTCCTATGGAGGCGGCCCTAAATCTTCTAAACAAATACCGGACCTAGGCCGGAAGGATACTTCTCAGTTCAGACCGAAATCATCCTGAACCGGGAAGAACCCGCAGGGAGGTCCCAATAAATGTTCGTAGCCCTCGGACTAAAGAACGCATGGCGCAACCGCGGCAGGACGGCCCTGGGCATCATAAGCATGGCTGTTGCAGCCGTCATTTTCATGTCGGGATCCACTTTGAGCAGGGGTTATCCGGCGGGAGCCTACTGGGAAGCCAGGCAGCTCGTCGGCGGCGAAATCCTCATGCTTCCCGAGAAGATAACTCTCTCTACGGATACGCTCGCGACCGGCGAGTATACTTGGAAGTTCGAGAAGAGAAGTTACGACAAGCCAAACCTCCTCATGGGTTTTGATTCCTCTCCGTACCGATATGGATTTATGCGGGGAGTGCCTTCCGGCGGTGAAGAAGAGTCGGTACTCCCCAGGATTCACGAAGTGGCAGCAGAACTCCGTGCCGAGTCTTTTGTGGCAGGAGTGATGGTGCGCGAGGCCCTGCCTTTCTTGAGACAAACACAAGACAAGGATGCCCTTTACTATTACGAATACGGATTTGTGGAGCCCCGCGACGTCGTAAGCGACAAAGAGCGCTACAAGATAGAGGAAGCGCTTACTTCCGGGTGGGATCGCTACTTGAACGAGGGCGAGATGATGACCGGAGTCGAATGCTTGTGGCAGAACCTATCTGCCTTCGGTGACCTTCTGTTTCCCAGCATGTCCGAGGCCGGCTACGACTATGAGAACTCAGTCGCCATACGCCTGGACATAGTGGGAGAAGTCAGCTTCCGCGGCCCCAACCCGGCCCTTCCCGCTTACGCGAACCCCGTGGTGTTTGTGACGCCCGAGACTTTTTCAGCGCTCAAGGAAGCCACGGGAGTCCCTGATTCGATGACTACCTGGGGGATAAGCGTCTCGGTCGATAACATGGCCGATCTGGAGAGTTACATCGCGCTGCTCAGGAGGAAGTACCCCGACTTCACCGTATACGGGATCCCACAGCTTGCGGCTGCGGCTTCGAACAGGGAATCCGTTGCAAGCGGCGTGCCGATGGACATGCGGCGGGTGACCGAGGCCCTCTCTTTCATGGTAGCCGCTCTCCTCTCGGCGACCAATTTGTCCATCCTTATGCTGGCTAGGAAAAACGAGATCGGGATCCTCAGGGCCCTGGGAGCCACGAGATGGAACATCACCTGCATGGTGCTTTCCGAGTCGCTCTGGATTGCCTTCCTGGGGTCACTGATAGGGAGCCTGCTGACACAGCCCGCAGTCCTGTACCAGCTTATGTCCAACAGGCTGCCGTCGCAGACCGTCATCTCTACAGTTGGCGTAAACCTCGGGAAATCGCTGGGCTTCTCTCTCTGCGCAGCAGTGCTTTTTGGGTTCCTGCCTGTGGCCAAGGCCCTTAGGGTTACTCCGGCCCAAGTCATGAGAGGCGAGTGAGGTATCAAGAGACTATGAGGGATGTCATTGATCTTGCACGGGCCGGGTTCAGGCAGAAACTCGGGACATATCTGGTTATGACCCTCCTCGTCGCCGTTACCGTGGCCGGGTACCTTGTGGTGAGTTCCTACTGGCAGGACGCCGCCGAGGTTTCCACGGGTACTGCAGAGCCGCTCAACTTCCCGTACATCAAAGCACACGTGGTACATGCGTACTTGTCCAATCCGCCGGTGAGCAGAGACCCTGAAGTGCCCGCGCCGCCGCGTAAGTACGTCCCGCTCTTTAACGACAAGGAACTTGAGAAGATAACGAAGATAAACAATGTGGAGTCGCTCAGCGTTGCCCTTTCTCAGGACAGTTTTTCGCGCTTCGGACACCTCGAGTATTTGTCGATAGAGACAGGTAACCCGCTGTGGGAGGATTTGGACCTGCGGGAGGGCAGGCTTCCTGAGAACTCCGGGGAAATACTGATACCCGATACCATCCCGGATGCTTCCTCCTACATAGGCCAGGTGATCCGCTTGCGGGTTACCCGGGCCATCGTTCCCCAGTCGTTCTGGAAGGACCCCCTCCTTAAAGACGCCCCAGATCCTGAAACTACGAAGGACCTCCAAGTGGTGGGCGTTTACCGTCCATCCAGCCAAATGCTATCCGGTCTCGTAGGTTGGCTTGAGGTGAGGAGGGTGGATGACTACCCCGAGCGCGATCCCGACAATGTACCTATGGACTGGCCTGTGCCCAACACCCTGTTTCTAAAGCTTGACGATCCGACCAAAGCCCATTCTGTTTCCCTCTCCTGGCGGGTTCTCTATCCGGAGATGCCCGAGGCACCTTATCCCATGATCCCGCCGTCGAAGGTGGAATGGTACCCCGATATCCCGGAGACCATGATGAAACAGGCCACGCAAGAGGTCGCCATGCCCATGTTCGCCAACACGTTGAACGCTTTTTCCCTGAGCGCCATCGGGATTTTCGCGGGCATGTTCATGTCCTTCCTTGATCGGCGAAAAGAGCTCGGCATCATGAAGACGGTCGGGATTGAAAGCTCCCGGATCGCGGCGACCATAAGCACCGAAGTGATCTTCTGCGGTGTCCTGGGCACTGTGGCCGGCGCTCTGATTGCCGGCGCAGTTACTACCTATTTGGTGACGGGCATTTCGGGCAATCCAATAGCCATACCTTGGACCGCCCTCTTGCGCGGGGTTTCGGTGGCAGCGATCATCTTGGCGGCTGCCACATATATCCCCAATGCTATGGCCCGTCAGGGGACCGTGATGGAGCTACTCTACGGGCGGCCAATACCCATCGTCAGGAAGAGAAGCTGAGCCTTGTACCGGTCTCGGGTGGCGACTTCTTTGCCGGTCCCTGAAAGGCGTTGGCACCTGCGGTGGCATCCGGCTATCGGTCCTTGGACTGACCCTGGCTGACGCTCTCGGTTTTCGGTCCCGGCTCTGGGGTCTGCCTAGCCTAAGTCTGGCCGGACCGGTCCTCTCCAATTGACCTCTCAACTCTAGGTAAGAAACTTGACTCTGCTTCATAGGATAATTATCATGGCCCGTGAGGATACTTATCACTGGCCAATAACTTTCTTGTTTGGAACCGGGGGAGGTGAGACATGTGGTCTTCCACGGTCCAAAGGAACCTGTGTATACCATCAGCGTTGCAGCGAGGCTATTGGGCGTTAGCCCGCAGTTCCTGCGGCAGGTGGAGAACGAGGGTCTGATCTCTCCGTCTAGAACCGAATCCAACATCCGTCTTTACTCCGATGACGATCTCCGACTTCTCTCCAGAATTGTCTACTTGTGCAGGGTGAGAGGTGTGAACCTCCAGGGTGTCAGAGTGATCTTGGCTATGGAGGAAGGTGAGCGCGGAAGGCCGGATGAAGGCCCGGACCGTTACTCCGGTGGAGGAGCCTCAGGCGAGTGGGACGGTGTCCGGGGGTTCTGCAGAGACGGGCGCAGCCGATCTGAGCCCTCGAGCCGGAAGACCTGATTTCCTTGGGTTTGGTTGAGATACCACTTTGGTTTTCATGGTAAAGAGTAGCGGCAGTTCACGGAGGTGCGTTTATGGGCAAGGTTGTCGGCATAGACTTGGGGACCACCAACTCGGTTATCGCTGTGATGGAGGGGTCTGAACCTACCGTAATCATCAGTTCGGAAGGTTCTAGGGTTACCCCTTCTGTGGTCGGGTTCTCCAAGAAAGGCGAGAAGATGGTCGGACAGCTGGCGAAGCGCCAGGCAGTCCTGAACCCCGAGAACACTGTCTTCTCGATCAAGAGGTTCATGGGCAGAAGGTACGATGAGGTTGAGGTCGAGAGAAGCAGGATCCCGTACCAGATCCGTAGAGGCAAGCACGATGAGGTGCGGGTCTACCTCCCGGCTATCGACAACGAGATAACCCCCGAAGAGATCTCTGCTCACATACTTCGAAAGCTCAAAGAGGACGCGGAGAAATACCTGGGCGAACCGGTCACCCAAGCGGTGATCACCGTTCCGGCCTACTTCAATGACGCCCAGCGTCAGGCCACAAAGGACGCCGGCCGGATAGCGGGCCTGGAAGTCTTGAGGATCATCAACGAGCCGACCGCGGCGTCCCTCGCTTATGGGATCGACAAGAAGAAGAACCAGAAGATCCTCGTGTGGGACCTTGGAGGCGGTACTTTCGACGTATCACTCCTGGAAGTCGGCGACGGCGTGCTTGAGGTCCTCGCTACTGCCGGCGACACCCACCTGGGTGGCGATGACTACGACCAGAGGATCGTCGACTACGTGGCCGGAGAGTTCCAGAAAGAGTACGGCGTGGACCTCCGCAAAGATAGACGGGCCCTCCAGAGGCTCATAGAGGCTTCTGAGAAAGCCAAAGTAGAGCTGTCCCAGGTGCTTGAGACCACGGTCAGCCTGCCGTTCATTTCGGCCGACAGGGAAGGGCAGCCGCTCCACCTGGAAGTCCGCATCACGAGGGCCAAGTTTGAAGAGATCACCGCGGACCTGACCGAGAGGTGCGTGAAGCCCTTCCGCCAGGTCTTGAGCGACGCTAAACTAGACGTTAAGGACCTGGATGAGGTCATCTTGGTCGGCGGATCCACACGCATGCCCAGGATCCAGGAGCTCGTCAGGTCTCTCACAGGCAAAGAGCCCAACCGCAGCGTAAACCCGGACGAGGTTGTCGCCGTTGGAGCGGCCATCCAGGGCGGAGTCCTTGCCGGAGACGTGAAAGACATCGTCCTCCTGGACGTAACTCCGCTTACGCTCGGCGTTGAGACTTACGGCGGAGTCATGACGCCGCTCATCAATAGGAACACGACCATCCCCGTCCGCAAGAGCCAGCTATTCTCGACCACGGCCGACTTCCAGACGCAAGTAGAGATCCACGTGCTGCAGGGCGAGAGGCCGATGGCAAGGGACAACAGGTCGCTGGGACGCTTCATGTTGACCGGTATCCCGCCTGCCCCGAGGGGAGTGCCGCAGATCGAGGTCGCCTTCGACATCGATGCCAACGGCATCCTGAAAGTGTCGGCCAAAGACATGGGCACGGGCAAGGAGCAGAACATAACCATCAAGGCATCGACCCAGCTCCCGAGGGAAGAGGTCGACAGGCTGGTCGAAGAAGCCCAGAGGCACGCCGAGGAAGACAAGAAGCAGCGTGAGGCCGTAGAGGCCAAGAACAACCTGGAGCACCTTATCTACACCGTAGAGAAGAGCCTCAAGGATGCGGATGACAAGGTTTCCGCCGACGAGAAGGCCAAGGTCGAGAAGGCCCTCGAGGGCGCCAAGGAGACCCTGAAGACCGGTTCCACCGAGGAACTTAAGAAAGCAGCCGATGACCTGAGGGACGCCGCAGCCAAACTGGCGGAGGAGCTCTACAGGCAGACAGCGGCCAATCAAGGCGGAGCCCAGGGGCCCACAGGTCCGGATCCGGGTTCAACCGGTCAAGACGGGAGGCCCAAGGGCGAAGTTTACGACGCCGACTTCAAGGAGAGAGACAAAGAAGACCCGAAGCACTAGTCGAAAGGGCGGTACGCAGTGGAAAAGAAGCCAGTTGACGATAGGGAGAATAGGCCACAGGAAAGCGCCTGCCCTGAAGATGTGACCACTCAAGACGCAGGGGAAGTGCCCGGAGCTTCGGAGGAGCGAGAAGCGCCTCAAGAGGGTCTGGACACTGCTTCTCAAGTTGAGGAACTCTCTGCCAAGGTGGCCGGGCTTTCTACTAGAGTGGCCGAACTGGAGGAACGGCTTGCCGGTGCCGCCTCGGAGATTGAGCGAATTGCCTCAGAGCGCGACACGTGGCAGTCCAAAGCAACAGCCCTTTTTGACCAGTACAACCGGGTGAGGGCCGACTTCGACGGGTTCAGGAAAAGGACCGTGAGGGATTTCGAAGACCGCCTCATCAGGGAAAAGGGTGAGTTCATAAGGGAACTGCTCGAAGTCATGGACAACTTCGAGCGGTTCCTGAAGGCTTCTGAGAAAGGGCTCGCCTCAGGCGACAAAAACTTCGAGGCCTTTCATAAGGGCGTGGTCATGATCGAGAGGCAGCTCATGGATGTGCTGCTTCGAGAGGGAGTCACGCCCATTGAATCACCGGTTGGGAAACCAATGGACCCGGAGTACCACGACGCGGTCGCTGCCCAGGACGGCGGCGGCGAACACGGGACCGTGGTCGAGGAACTCCAGACGGGCTACATGTACAAGGGGACCGTCCTCCGGCCCACGAGGGTGAAGGTCATAAGGTAGGACTGTGGGCTTCGGGATAGGGTCTTAGGACGGCAGGGTGAGGTATGAAATATGAAAGCTGATTTCTGCGGCGCTGCACTCCGCAGAAATCAGCTTTCCGTTTATGCCTCCTAGACTTCCCCGGCACGTCTTCCGGGCCAGAGCAAACTAGAGGGCCTTCATCTTCTCGCCCAGGCTCTCGATGACCGTCCGCCTGACCGTTTTCCCGCCGGGCTCCCCGACTGTCTGCCCGACTGTCTTCACCCCGGGCTCCCCGCTCTGCATTCCGGAGATCTGTCCCACGGTATCTCCCCGTATCCCCATGTTCTCGAGCGCCATAAGGAACGCTCCGCCCGCAGGCTCCATCTCGACCACGCGGAACTCCGCAAGCGGTACGGAGCGCTGACATGCCGTTTTCATGGCCGATATCATCAGGGGACACACGCCTTTGGTGAACATGCTCCCGACCAGCACCACGTCGGCGGGGATGAGACCCATCCCGAGGTTATTCATGAGCCCCCCGATGATCTCACCCATGGCCGTGCCCGTCCGCACGAGGATATCCTGGGACACGGCGTCACCTTGCAGCGCCAGCTGGAAGAGGGCCGGCACTATCTGGGCGGCTTTCGTGAATATCTGCCCGAACCGTCCCTGGTGTTCGTACATGTACAGGGAAAGGTCGTCGTAGCTCGGAAATCCGAGGAGGCTTAGCACCGCTTCCTCGAGGCCGGTCTTGGGACCCGTGCCGTCATGAGACCGGAACGCATGGTGGACAGCATCGCGGATAAGAAGGCCCGCTCCACCTGCCGATCCCCATTCGTATCCCATCCCGCGGCCCGTTATCTTCCTGCCGTCAGGCGCAGCGGCGGCGTAATTCGCCCCCGTACCCGCGATAACGACTCCTCCGTACGAAGCCTCAGTCCCTGCCCGGAAACCGACCCAGGTGTCATTTGTCACCTGGAACGTAAGCCCGGGGTAGAGTGAGGAGATCCCCTTGTTGAAGTTCTCAAAGTCAATGGGGAAGTCCGCGCCCGCCATGCCGAAAACGGCGTGGCTTATGGACTCAATGCCCAGTCCCGCCATGGACAGGGCGGCTCCAACGGCGACCGACAGGTTTTGCATGGCCACTTCCAGGCCGGTCATCTGGTAGTTGGTGGGGCCTCCCAGACCAACTCCCAGCACGCGACCGGACTCATCGCCGACGACCGCCAGAGTCTTTGTAGCTCCTCCGTCAACACCCAGAGCGTATCTCATTCTGCTCCCTCCTAGCAGATCTCGTTTCACAACGACTTCCCGGCAAACTGGGGCAAGTAGTCTTTGTTTGCGTCCAGGA
>DUSU01000030.1 GCA_012842425.1 Candidatus Fermentithermobacillaceae bacterium
AGAAAGTGCTGGTGTATGACCCCAGCGTGCATGACTACTCCAAAGAGCAGCCCAGGTGGGTGGAGATCAGGCCCGGACACTTCGTCATGGGGAACAGCGCTGAACTCGAGCGCTATGAGTCAATGCTGAACTAGACAAGAGAATATACGTATGGCCCGGACCGGTCGTATATGTGGTGCTCAGTAGTAACTGGCACCCACGCCGAAAAACCTGTAAAGGGCCGTGGCTAGAAGCGCGAGCTGAAAGGCCGACCAGAGGAGAGCCGGTATGGGGTTCTTGAGAAACGCCTCCACCCGGTTGTCCGGAAGGTCCGGCCTTCTTGGTAAGAGACCCGTCGGGTCCCTGCGGCCCAAGAGTTCGGCCCCGGATATCTTGTCCTCGGGGATGTCGGTGCCTTTTTCTGCGGTACGAGCAGAGAACCCCAGGAAGGACGTCTTTCTGAGGTATACAAGCCAGGCCAGAAGGACGTAGAAGGCCATGAACGTCGGGAGCATGACCGCCAAATAGTAAGTTCTCTTGAATCCCAAGAAAGCGATGGCAACCGATGCCAGAGACGCAACGGCGGTGAGGGCTAGGCCCTGGATAAATGCCTTGAATCGACCCATGTAAGGCGTTCCTCCCGGCTAAGGAGTAGGACATGTCTATTATGAGCCTAGAGCGGGCCCTTGTACAGCCCGGTTGGTTCCTATGGAAACGAGGTGGCAGTCTAGATGCCAATAGCGAGACGTAACGTAAGTAGAGGCGCTGCGGCAGTGCTTGCAGCACTCCTTGTCCCGGCTGTCATGGCGGTCCTGGTCCTCGGCTGCTCTCCTGAGGCACGGGGTGTTCAGGACCCACAGGGAGAACAAAGCAAGCCGGTCCTCGACGATGTCCAGATAGGCGTCAGAGTCGACAAACTGATCGCCGAGTACCTTGAGTCACTGGACCTCGATGACCGCGAAACGATATTCAAGGTGGATGATTCGGTATCCAAGGGCGTAGTCACGCTCTCCGGCGAGACTTCAGACGGATCCCTCAAGAAGGGCCTCATCGACAAGGTGGCAGAGGTCCCGGGGATAACCCTCGTCGACAAGATAGAAGTCCTCCCACCTCCCTCCATGGGCGAGAAGGTTTTCGGCGTCGTCAAGGTACCGGTTTTGAACTTGGGCGACGGCCCCAGGAGTTCGGGTGGTTCCCACACCGTTACTCAAGCGAGGATGGGCGATATCCTAAGGCTTCTCAAGGAGAAAGATGGATGGTACTTGTGTCAAATGCATGACGGCTACCTCGGCTGGGTGGGATCTGAGTCGATACACCTTGCGGACCGGGAGGAAGTGGACGCCATGAAAAGCGGCCGCGTCGCGCTGGTGACCGCGAAGACGGCCCCCGCGTACACAGAGCCGGGCGGTAACACGCTTTTCGTCCAGGCGCTGGTTCAGGGCAGCGTACTCCCTCTCGTGGCCGTGGAAAACGGCTGGGTCAAGGTGGGAATTCCCGGCGGAGCGGACGCTTGGCTGGAAGCGTCAAGCGTTAGGGCGTATGAAGGCATGGACGCGGTCTTTGCCGAGAAGAAGGGCGCCCAGGCGGTGATTGACACGGCGAAACAGTACTTGGGCCTCCCCTACCTCTGGGGCGGCACTACAGCCTACGGTTTCGATTGCTCGGGGCTTACCCAGTTTGCCATGAGGATGTGCGGCTACTCCCTGAGGCGCGATTCAGACATGCAGTACGAACAAGGTGAAGAGGTCGCGGGCAGAGATGAGCTCGAACCCGGCGACTTGGTGTTCTTCGAGACGTACCGGAAAGGCCCCTCTCATGTCGGGATCTACATCGGGGACTCCCAGTACATCCAGTCCGGAGGCCAGACCGGGGTCACCATTCAGAGCCTCAACCCCGCTCATCCCAACTACTCAGAGACGCTGGACAAGGCCTATCTCGGGGCCCGGAGGATCATTAAGTAGCGAGGCCAATAGGGTTGGCCAACTAGGTTGGCCAATCAGTAAACTTATCAAGACGCTTATTGAGAGTCCACGAAATAGCTGAACGGACGACCGTAGCCGCCCGGCTGTCTGCGGAAACGCCGCAGATCGCCGGGCGGCGGCCTTTCAGCGCGATCTCAGCACGGTCCTCAGCACAGTCACTGAGCGGGAGCCGTATCTCCCTTCAGACGTTTAGCCTACTGCTCCGGGTGCCGGGATGAAGATTACCTGACCCGCAGTCAGTGTGTAAGGCGGCGAAAGCTGCGGGTTAAACGCGGTGAGCTCTCCGGCGTTCATCCCGAATTTCCTGGCGATATCCTCGATGGTTTCCCCTTCCATGACCACATACCGCCTCGCAGCGCCGCTGCCTCCCGTCCCGGGTGCGACCGGCGCCGGATCCATTGGCGTCATATGAGGCCTGTGGTGGTGGGTCGGGATGTGGATTACCTCGCCGGGGAAAATGACGTCTGGGTTTCTGATCTGGGGGTTAGCCTTGATGAGTTCATCGAGGGACACCCCGTAGCGCTGGGCTATCAAGAACATTGTGTCACCCGGCTGGACCACGTATTCGATAGTGCCTCTCACCGGCGGCCTATCAGGCTCAACCGGCGGCCTCGGGCGATGATCGTGGTGGTCATCCGGCCTGTGCGGGTGCCGCGGCACGATGATGAGCGTAATGTTGCAGATACGGGCTATCTCCCTGAGGAGCCTCAGTTTACGGTCCTGGCGCCCGGTGCCCCGGATGATGACGGCTCTTCCTGGCTCGTCGTGGACGAGCCGGTCAGCCCGCATCCACCCCATTTCCATTGCCTCGTTCTCCATAGACCATATAATAGGCAGTATATCGTGCAGGCTATCGGAGAACTTGATTTCGTTGAACTCGCCCGGAATCTGGCAGCCTACGCAGGCGAGGAGTTCGTGGCAGTCATCCCTCTGCTTCCTATGCAGGTCGACAAGATCGCGGATAAGGTCCAGACATTCTGAAGACACGCCCAGCACCAAGAGCCTCTCATACAGAGGCGCAAGCTCCCGGTTGCGCATCCAGACGTACGTAGTAGCCTGAACGACCTCCTGGTCCGCCATAATATCCCCCTCCAAGTCTTCCGCGAATCGCTTATTCCATCCAATCTATGAGGAGGAAAGCGGTTTTGTGCTGAAACGAAAAAGCCCTCTCAGGGAGAGGGCCATATGTCCTCTGCAGGAGCCACCCGGCCTATGGCTCGGGCGTCTGGGGAGGCTTGGCGCGTCTCCTGGGGGGCTCCGGCCACGGCCACATACCTTCCTCAAGCCAGTAGTTCTCAGGTTCCCGCCAGTACCATTCCTCTTCCGGGTCTTCCACCCTGTCTGCGTCTTCGGGCGACGGGGTATCCTGTTGCCCTATGAAATACGGGTCGAACTCTTCTTCGTAGAAGGGCGATTCCAGCGGGTAATTGCCTCGCCGCGGCGGCCGTTTTTCTTCCCTGGGCCCCAGGTCTTCCACCAGGTCCTTGTCCATCATGGTGTCCCTCCTTTCACCCACCGGGCTTAGCGTACCCATGACGAACTCTTGTATGTACACCTTTAGAGCTCCGGAGGAGACCCAAACCGGCGTTTGCGTTTGTTGGTAGATCATGCTAAACTTTTGTTCGAGGCACCGGCAGCAGCGTTAGGCCCGAACAGAGCACACGAGGAGGGTTCGCCATGCAGAGAGTCAAGGAGTGGGCGGCCCGAAGCGGCTGCGTCGTCGGATTTGCCCCGCTTGACGCTCTCTTTGCTGCCAGGGACGCCGTAAGTTCAGCGTGTTCATTCATGGAGGCTAGTCCTTGCAAGGACATGCTGGCTCGTTTTGGGGAAGTTAAGTTCCAATGGGATTGGCAGCCTTCCTGCGTAATCGTGGTTGCCTGCAGAAGACCTGCACACGTTGTGAGGTTCAACACCGCCGCTAGGGCAGGGCTTGTTGAGTACGGGCGCAACAACATCACCTACTCATCTGAGTTCGGAAGTTTCCAACAACTGGCGGCTTTTGTGACGGATGCGTCCCTCGAGCCTCTTTCCGGACCGTCGCTTTCCCTCGCAAACCGTGAGCCTGTCCAGATGGAGGACTGCAGAGACTGCGAGAGGTGCTTTAGGGCCTGCCCGACAGGCGCCATTGACAGCGACCGGTTCTTGCTCCACGCAGAGAGGTGTCTCACAGCGTCAAACGAGTTCCCGGGCGATTGGCCGGAATGGGTAGACCCGAAATCCCATAGCGCGCTGGTGGGATGCATGAAGTGTCAAACGGTCTGCCCGAGAAACAAGGGGCTTCTTGAGGTCCAAAAGCTCGACGAGGAGTTTACCCTTGAGGAGACCGAAGCGCTCCTCGCCGGAGAGTCTTATGCAGACCCGCCTAGGTGGCAAGCCGTCGAGAAGAGGTTCGAGGCGGTCGGTTTACCCGGGTACTCCGCATTTGCCGGCAGGAACTTGAGGGCTTTGCTGGATGCGCGTAACTGTTGATGCGAATGCACGTATCGGGACCGCATTAGTCCCGGACTCGGACAAGGTATTGGCTAAACCAGATCGTTCGAGGAGGGGGTTCTATGGCTAATCTTACTGAACAGCAGGCTAAAGTGCTTGAGGTGATTAGGGAGAGCATCCGGGAGTACGGGTATCCTCCTTCGGTCCGTGAGCTGGGTGAGAAACTGGGACTTAAGTCCACGGCAACGGTCCATACCCACCTAAGAAACCTCGAGCGAAAGGGTTTCTTGAGGAGAACGGCGCAGAAGTCCAGGGCTTATAATGTTACGACGTTGCCCGACAAACGCGCAAGCGGTCCCGTCGTCATGGTTCCCCTGGTCGGTATGGTGCGGGCGGGCACTCCTATCCTTGCAGTCCAGAACATTGAGGACATGATCCCATTCCCCAGAGCTTTCGTGAAGTCCGAAAACGTCTTTCTCCTCAGGGTCCAGGGCGACAGCATGATAGACGCGGGAATATTCGACGGTGACTACGTCTTAGTGAAGCAGCAGGATTACGCGGACAACGGCGACATAGTGGTAGCCCTCCTCGGAGACGAGGCCACCGTCAAAGTTTTCTACAGGGAAAAAGACGCTATTAGGCTTCAGCCCAGGAATCCCCGGCTGGCGCCTATTGTGACCCGGGATGTCCGCCTGATCGGCAAGGTAGTGGGGCTGTACAGGAACGTTCCCTGACGCTCTCTGGTTCGCTTCAGTTAGTTCAGGCAGTAAGGACTCTCGACGCGGCCCTCAGGACCGCCAGCATCACATGTTCTTTGGTGAGGCCTCCCTGAAGGTATGCAGTGTATGGCTCGGTGAACGGCCCATCGCAGGAAAGCTCTATTGACGACCCCTGCACGAACGCCCCTGCCGCCATGATTATCCGGCGGTCGTAACCGGGCATGTCCCAGGGCTCAGGCGCCGCGAAAGAATCCACAGGCGACGCGGCTTGTATGGCTTGAGCGAAAGCCTTTAGCCTCTTGGGAGAGCCGAGAGTTACTGCTTGTACAATATCAGAGCGCTCCTCAAAAGGCCCCGGGTCTACGTCGAAGCCCAAACGGCGCAAGAAAGAAGCGGCGAACGTGATGCCCTTGAGGCACTCCCCCACCACATGGGGAGCCAAGAAAAGTCCCTGGTACAGATCGCGGTATCCCCACGGACAGCTCCCCGTCTCGGCCCCCAGTCCGGGTGCGTACAAGCTTTCGGCGACTCTGCCTATAGGCTCCGCGTCGCCCACCGCGTAGGCGCCGGTGGGGGCAAGCCCCCCTCCCGGGTTCTTGATTAGCGAGCCTACCGTCA
>DUSU01000031.1 GCA_012842425.1 Candidatus Fermentithermobacillaceae bacterium
ACCTCGAACTCGGCCTCGTTGTAGAGGGTAAGGGCCATCCCAAGGCAGTCAAAGCCGGGACCCATGTTGGCGGTAGTTGCAGGGACTCTGACTTTCACCTTGATGCTCATGGTGCTCATTCGGCTATCGCCCTCTCGATGTCCGCGAGCTCGCACGGCACGGTCTTGATGTCGCCTCCCAGCCCGACGGCCGTGTCGGGGTCTTTGAGCCCGTTTCCGGTGAGCACGCAAACGACCGTGCTCCCCTCAGGGATCTTGCCTTCTCCATAGGCCTTCAGGAGTCCGGCAATCGAGATGCAGGACGCCGGCTCGGCAAACACGCCCTCGGTGCCTGCGAGGAGCCTGTATGCCTTGAGAATTTCCCGGTCGCTGATCTTGTCTATCGCGCCGTTTGACTCCTTGAGAGCAGCGACAGCGGGCTGCCAGCTTGCAGGGTTGCCGATGCGGATGGCCGTAGCGATGGTCTCCGGGTTCGGAAACACCCGATTCTCAACGATGGGCGCTGCGCCCTCGGCCTGGAATCCGAGGAGCCGGGGGAGCGCGGATATCCGCCCGTCGGCCTTGTACTCTTTGAAACCTTTCCAGTAAGCGGTGATGTTGCCGGCGTTGCCGACGGGGATGGATAGATAGTCCGGCGCTTGTCCCAGTGCGTCGCATATCTCAAAGGCTGCGGATTTCTGCCCTTCTATGCGATAGGGGTTTATCGAGTTCACGATGGTGAGCCCGTGTTTATCTGATACCTTTCTAACCATTGCCAGGGCATCGTCGAAGTTCCCTTGGATGGCCAAGATCTTGGCCCCGTAGACAACCGCCTGCGCCAGCTTGCCCATGGCTATTTTTCCATCGGGGATTAGGACCACGCAGTCGAGCCCCGCGCGCGCAGAGTAAGCGGCCGCGGAAGCAGACGTGTTCCCGGTAGAGGCACAGATGACGGCCCGCGACCCTGATGAAACCGCAGCCGTCACGGCCATTGTCATCCCCCGGTCCTTGAAAGACCCGGTGGGATTTAGCCCGTCATATTTAAGATAGACAGTTACGCCCGGAAGGAGCTTCTCCAGGTTACTGGCCCTCACAAGAGGGGTTCCTCCCTCAAGGAGCGTGACCGCGCGGGTGTCGGGTCCAACCGGCATGAATCTACGGTACTCTTCAATGACGCCTCTCCAAGCCATCATCTCATTCCTCCGTCCATTCTGCGCAAGCTTATCCTGCGGGCGCCTCCGCACCGGAAATCCGGCGGATCATTTCACTCCCATTTTGACATACATTTGCCCGTCAAGTAGTATTGGAAACGGGTTTTCAATAGATTGCCAATCACAAACCCTCGGGAGGCCGAATATGGTCTGGGAACTCACAGCCCTCGTCGCGGGCGCAATCTCAATCGTAGCGGCGCTTTTTCTTCACAAGTGGGTAATGTCTCAAGCCAACGAGAATCAGAGGATGGCTGAGTTCTCGGTGGCAATCCAGAGCGGCGCTGCCGCCTATCTTAAGAGGCTTTTCCAGGCCCTAGGTGGACTCGCGTGCGTCGTGGCCATAGTCATCTTTGTGGCGCTAGGCTGGCAGGACGCCGTGGCCTACTTGCTGGGCGCGGGTTGTTCTGCGTTAGCGGCCTACACCGGGATGTACGTGGCCACAAGGGCGAACGCTAGAGTCGCCTGGGCGGCAAGGACAAGCTTGGCCAAGGCGTTTCCCGTTGGCTTTTTCGCAGGGGGCGTCATGGGGCTCTCAGTCGTTGGACTGGCCCTCGTCGGAATGACGATCCTCTACATGATCTTCAGAGATGCCTCGGTGGTCTTGGGATTCAGCTTCGGCGCGAGCTCTCTGGCCCTCTTGGCCAAAGCCGGCGGCGGAATCTACACGAAGACGGCCGACATTGGCGCAGACCTCGTGGGTAAAGTCGAGTTCAACCTCGATGAGGACGACCCCCGTAACCCCGCCGTCATCGCCGACAACGTGGGCGACAACGTGGGCGACATCGCGGGGGTAGGAGCCGACATCTTTGACTCCTACGTGGCGAGCGTCGTAGCGGTAATGCTTCTGGGAGCCGCCCTATACACCGAACAGTTCGTGGTGTTCCCGCTGCTCTTGGGCGGCATCGGCATCGTATCTTCACTTATCGGCATGCTCTTCGTCCGCCCCGGGGAGAGCAATGACCCAAACAAGGCTCTCAACACCGGGACCATAGCAACTACCGTCATATTCGCCGTTCTTGCGACGATCACGACCTTCCTCATCGGGATATCCAATCCCTGGGGACTCATCGTTCCGACCATCGCCGGGCTCCTCGCCGGCATCGTCATCGGTTTCACGTCGGACCACTTCACCGATATCGACAACTATGCCGTCCAGAGCACCGCGGACAGCGCGGTGACCGGGCCAGCCATATTGATCCTGAGAGGTTTCTCTTACGGTCTGGTTAGCGCCGTGCCTTCTATCATCGGCATCGTCGTCGCCATGCTCGTAGCGTGGTTCAGCGCCGAGCACTTTGGAATCGCGGGAACGTACGGAGTGTCCATCGCGGCGGTAGGTATGCTCTCCATCACCGGGATGATCGTCTCTGCCGACGCTTACGGCCCCATCGTCGACAACGCCAAGGGATGCGCGGAAGCGGGCGGCGAGTCTGAAGAGACGATCAGGATCTGCGACCGCTTGGACGCCGCCGGAAACACCGCCAAGGCGATCACCAAGGGGTTCGCCATCGGCGCTGCTGCCCTCACCGTGTTGGCCCTCTTCGCGGCCTACTCCGAGACGGTCGGCATCACGAGAATTGACCTGCGCACTCCGGGAGTTGTGGCTGGCGTGCTCTTGGGCTCTATCATGCCACCTCTGTTTGCGGCCCTCACGATACTGTCGGTCGGAAAGAACGCCTTCATTATGGTCGAGGAGATCAGGCGGCAGTTCAGGGAGATCCCGGGACTGATCGAAGGAAAGGTCAAGCCCGACTCTGACCGTTGCGTTGACATAGCCACCAAGGGAGCGCTAAAGGAACTTCTGATCCCTGGCATCTTGAGTTTCGCCGCTCCGGTCGCCGTAGGGATTATCCTCGGGCCCCACGCCCTAGGTGGATTCCTGGCCGGCTCCATCATCTCGGGCATCATCTTCGCCCTGTTTATGGCGAACTCGGGCGGGCTTTGGGACAACGCCAAGAAGTTCATTGAGGACGGCGCACACGGCGGCAAAGGGTCAGAGGCTCACAAGGCCGCCGTTGTCGGCGACACCGTCGGTGACCCGTTCAAAGACACGGCCGGTCCGTCTCTAAACACGCTCATCACGGTCATGTGCCTGAGCGCGAGCCTCTTCGGGCCGATCATCGCCAAGTTCGCGCTCTTTGGGTTCTAAGAGGAGATAGCGAAGGCCCTGCGCCCAAAGGACGCAGGGCCTCTTGTCTTGCTTTGGGACTTGTTGTGGGGCGAGAAATCGTTCCGGAACCTTACTCTGAACTGATAGCCGGGTTGAACAGCCTGTCACACGCGGACTGATGCGGAGCTCAGTCCATCCTAAACCGGTGTCCGAAGACCTCTCCCAGAAATTCGGCTTTTCCCGAGACGTTGGTTCCTTTGTCAACGCTCCCTCTGAATTTCCCCCGGCGGAAGCGGATCTCGAAGCGGAAGAAGTCCTCGCGCCGTCCGGTCTGTTCGTCACTGCCGATATACAGGACGAAAGACTGGACTTCTGAGTTCTCTACGGCAAAGCTCCCCGGATGACGCGACATCACCTCGTGTAGAGGGTCCTTGGCAATCTTGTCGGCGTACTCGGCAAAGGCGTGCATAGTCCCCGATAGCCTATCGAGGTAGGTGGCCTGTTTGTAGGGAGCCACTATGCTCTCATAAAGCTTCTTGTCGATCGGGATGAAGGCCGTTCTGTCCGGTCCGACCGTGATCACCGAGGGGGCCTCTCGCCCAAAAAGCCCTCTCTTCATGTGGACTGGAATAGCGACGCTCACGACACGCACGTCCTTTCATCGCGGGTAAGTACCTAGTGATTCTCGCGGGGCGCCCTATTTCCTGCCCGGTCATTACTCGGGAAGAAGCATATAGCCCGCCCATTAACATGGACGGGCTAGCTTTCCTGGATGGTTCCGGCAGCTTACTCTGGCCTACCCTATACTGAGCCTACAGGCCTCAGCTTGGCAAGGCCTGCGGGCATGTACTTGCGGAGGACCTCAGGCACCGTCACACTGCCGTCCTCCTCCTGGTAGTTCTCAAGTATGGCCACAAGCGTTCTGCCGATCGCTATTGCGGTCCCGTTGAGGGTGTGGACATACTCGGGCTTGCCGCCGCCTGCCGGCCTGTACCTCGTGTTGAGCCCCCGCGCCTGGAAGTCGGTGCAGTTGGAACAGGAAGTTATCTCCCTGTACTTCGACTCCGACGGGTGCCAGAACTCTACGTCATACTTCTTGTACGCCACGGGCCCTAGGTCTCCCGAACACATCATCACGACCCTGTGGGGAATGCCCAAGTCGCGGTAGAAGCGCTCCTCCAGCGAGACCATGTACTCGTGGGTCTTCTCGGAGTTCTCCGGTTTGTCGAACACGAACATCTCAACCTTATCGAAGTGGTGGGTCCTAATGAGTCCGCGGACATCGCGACCGCCCGAACCCACTTCTGTGCGGTAGCATGGCGAGAATCCGGCGTACTTAAGGGGCAGGTCTTTTTCCTCCAAGATCTCTCCGGCGTGCATCGCACCCAAGGGGATCTCGGACGTGCCCACGAGACCCAGGTCCTCACCCTCGATGCGGTAAATCTGCTCCTTGAAGAACGGATAATGACGGGTGCCTTCGAGCATCTCGGTCTTGACCATGATCGGGGTCACGACCGGGATGAATCCCTCGGAGGTCAGGATATCCATAGCGTATCTTATGAGCGCGAACTCAAGGAAGACGGCATCTCCTTTGAGGAAGTAGGAACGCGTGCCCCACACCTTGGCTGCTCTCGAGATGTCTATGATGCCGAGGCTCTCGCCTATTGCAACGTGGTCCTTTGGCTGGAAGGAGAACTGCCTGGGCTCACCCCACGTCCTCACGACCACATTGCCCGACTCGTCCTCCCCAAAGGGGACTTCGGGAGCCAGCATGTTGGGCATCCATATGATGAGGTCGCGGAGGTCCTTCTCTACCGTGGCGAGCTCGGTCTCCACAGACGAGATCCGGTCGCGGATCCC
>DUSU01000032.1 GCA_012842425.1 Candidatus Fermentithermobacillaceae bacterium
AAGGTGCTTCCCTGGGGCGAAAGCGGGTGGCGCCTCCTGGTCTCCTTGTATCTCCTAACCAGGACGTCGTCGTCGGCTTCCAGAAACAAGATGGCCGGTCTAACGCCGTCAAGACTGAGCGTCTCCAAAGCGCCGGATAGGTCTTCGAAGAACTCCCTGCCCCGGACGTCGACGCCCATCGCGATCTTGGATATGGGTTCCTCAAGCTGCTTGCAGAGCTGTATGAACGTCGGAATGAGGGCCGGAGGAAGGTTGTCCACGCAGTAATAGCCCAGGTCCTCAAGTGTCTTTAGCGCTTGAGACTTGCCTGCGCCGGAGAGTCCCGTTATGAGGACCAGATTGGCGTTGAAACCTTCCATGGGCTCACCGGTATCGGACACTCTCCCACCTCGATTCTCGTCTCTCGGCGATTACTGTCCGGCAGGCACCCCCAGTTCGGCCCACAGACTTGCTTGGCGCGACGGCCTCACCAGGAAGCCAAGATCGGCGCCCTCTTGCCATGCCCTGTACATGCTTTCTCCTTGCTTGAGTCCGATCTCCGGGTAGTCCCTGGGCTTCGCGAGTCTTGGCTTGGGATGCTCACCGTAGCTGTCGTTAGGCATGAATATGCTTTGGCCTTTGTATTCAACGTCGTAGAAGGCCAACCCTTTACGCAGTTTCACAGGCTCGTAGACCGATTGGAAGTCTCTGGCGATCCAATTCGCCAGGACCAGAGGGACATCGCCCGGATTTACCGTCACGTGACCGTAGAAAGGTGGTATCAAAAGGATCTCGCCTTCGGAGAAGTCGGCGACCACGAAATCCTCAACTTGCCCGCTCACTTCGCCTCCGCATTGCAGGAGGAAGTGGGCCCTGCCGTGAAGCACCTGGTAGATCTCGGGATAAGTCCAAGGGTGGCCCGGGGCCTTCGGATGGTAATGGCCGAGGGTCTTGACGTACTCCGAGCCGATCTTGCCCGCGTAGATGACCGTGATGTCATACCTGAGGCCTGCGTCTTCCATTGCCCGGCGATCGGATAGGAGTCCGGTGCCGCGGTACATGAGGTACAGCGGGTCAGGGCCCGGTTCGCCGGGGTATAAGAGCACCTGGCTGAGGTCCTCCAAGCGTCTCACCGCCGGCTCAGGGGCCGACACGCCCTCCCCAAAAACGAGTCTGCCGTCTGGCCCCAGCGATACTTCGAAACCGGCCAAACGTGCGAGCGATACACTGCCACGGTCTGCCATTAGCGCCACCCTCTTATAAGTGCTTGACGTTAGGTTATCCTCGAGGGTTCCGCGGTTTGCAGATGATCTCCAGGACTTGTGTCTCGAAGAACGTCTTCGCGTGAGACGGGACGAGAACCACGGCAGTGTCTGCGCCTCTTCCTGAGCCTCCCACAGAGATAACCGGTTCGCCGTAGGGGATGAGGCCGGCGTCCAGCGCCATAACGGCGATCTCAACGGCCACCTTTACCCCCTGGGAGAACAACCTCAGTGTATCGGCAATGATCCCGCCCGGGTATAGACCGCCCTGCCTCTGGGTGATGGCCCTCTCGACATTGGCGAAAAGGTGAGTTGTCGTGAGGACTGAGACTCCGGCTTCCCTTAGCTCCCGCCTTGTGTCGGGCCCCATTTCGTCCACGCCGGGCTCCCTAAATCCGACGTGGTGTGTGACGCAAACGACATTGACGTCTTTGCCTACGAAGTATCTAGCGGTGAAACCCGTGTTTGATGCCACGACAATGTGCTTGATACCCGCCTCCTTGGCCCTCTCCAACGCAAGGCGGGCAGTTTCTTCCGTGTTCTCTTTCCCTCTCGAAGCGAAATAGACCGTCATTGGACTTCATCTCCCCTCGATGATGTGGATCTCGTAGGACTCAGGAGCGAACACTCTCTGTGTAGTTCCCTTATATCCCAGTGCTGCTTTTCGTAGATCTGGAACGCTCGCCTTTCCATGAGATGCTCTTCTTGGGCGTTGCCCATATCCCTAAACACCTGGGAAAGCCAAAGGGCCGCGCATGCCAGGTCTCGCTGGGCTCCTTCCCTCTGGAAGCAGTCAACAGCTTGCCTTCCCAGTTCTACGGCCTGGGAAAGCCTGCCTGCGTCTCTGTGAATGCAGCCTCGGATGAGCCATATCCATCCTCTTTCGCGGTTGGCTTGCTCGTCGATGTGAAGCAAGGCTTCATCCGTTAGCTGTTGGGCTTCTCTCGATTTTCCCTCCCGTAACGCTACTCTTGCTAGCTCAACCAGCCCGGATACCCAGGTGGATGTTCGTCCCAACGATTTGTGCATTTCCTGAGCTACGGTGAGATACTTCCGGGCGCCGGCCATGTCGTCGTGCCGGTACATAATCATCCCAAGGTTGTGCCAGGCTGTCGCCCTGTCTTCGGGCTTCAGGTCCTCGCTCCGCTCAATGCAGCGAAGGAAGTAGTCTTGAGATTTCCTCCAGCTCCGCCTTTCGTACTCAATGAGCCCCATGAGCAGAGACTGGTGTGACATCACACGGTCAACCTCAGGACCGCTCCGGCGCTCTGCCCACCTTTTTGCCTCTTCAAGGGCGTTTTCGGCCTCTCCCAGCTTTCCACGCTGGAGTCCAACGGTCGCCAGGTTTATGAGGAGGGGTCCATAGAGTTCCGAGTCCAGTGAAGAGAACTGAAGACCTCTCTTGTACCAGGACGCGGCCATTTCCAGGTCATGGGCGGCGAACAACGCGCCGATTTGGTTACACGCCCATTCGTTGTGTTTTACGAGACCCGCCGCTTTGAAAGTGGCGGATGCGCTTTCCGCGAGTTCGATTGCTGCCTGGAGGTTGTTGTGCGACACCGACATCCGGGTGGCCTCCAGGAGGCATCGTCCTTTATCCCGGGGGTTGTCCAGTAGTCCGTAGAGAACTGCCGCTGTATGCCAAGAACGGGCTGACTCCTCCCAGAGGTTCTCTTCGGCAAACCCACGGGCTGCCTTCTCGAAGTAGATAACTGCTTCTTTGTCCTCCATTGCCTTCACTAATGTCTCTGCCAAGTTTCTCAGGAAAAACGGGTCATCGTCCGGGTAAAGCTGCATCGCTCTTGCTAGGCTACGGTAAATCTGTCTGAGTTTCGAATTGCTGAAAAGAGAAGAAGTCGGAACATAGGGGTTGGGGACCCTGAACCTTGTGCATCCCACGTCCTCAACGATGGACAGGACCCCCTTATCCCTAAGGCTTCTTGTGACGCTTGCGAAGGCATCGTTGTCAAGGTCGGCTACGGCCCTTACCCACTCGGCTTTGGCGTCGTTTCCTGCTGCAGAGATGAGGGCGAGGAGACGGATTTCTTCTTCCGTGAGATCCATGGTATCGGAAACCTTGCCGTGATCATCCCTTGCGAACTCCTCGAGCAGCTCAGACAAGAAGTACTTCACGCTCTGGGCGTCCCTGTCGCTCAGGGTGCCTAGGACTATGTAAAACGCGTTTCTTCTGTGTCTAAGGTTCGACTTAGTAAGGAACACCTCGATGAGGTCTTTGAGTTCATGCCTGAGTGCATCGGTGAACACGGGAGACGGATCATCATAGCTGCTTATGGGCTGATTCTCCGAGTAGAGGAGGGACATCGGGACGTTCAAGACAGAGGCTATCCTGTCCTTGTACTCGTCGTTAAGGTTCCTGCGAGTGCCGTTCAAGACAAGAGAGAGGTAGGACTCAGAGAGGCCGATCCTGGCCGCAAGGTCTTTGATGCGGATGTTCCTCTGAGCCAGAAGTCGCTTAACGTTGTTGGCGAAGGTCTCGATCGAAGCCATGCTCGTCTCCCATCAGCAGGCAAAAAGACACCGGGACTTAGGAATTCCCGGTTCCTACATCTGGGAGTATTCTACCAGTTTAGGTCGTTCGAGTCATCCTGTGATGCTGTTGCTGTTCTCGGGCGGGAACGGCGGCACTATGGGTGGAGGGTAAGCCGGTCCATCCGCCACGATGACTATGTTGTTCTGGTCTGGCGGGAACGGCGGTACGATGGGTGGCGGATAGGCGGGGCCGTCGGCCACGGCGGGTTCACGTGTGAACTCGCTAAGGGCGGAGCCCAGGCCGAACAGGCAGGCGACGACAAGGAGAAGAACTAGGGTTTTCTTCATCTTTCAACACCTCCTTGATATTCTGAGAGAACAGTCCGCTGGCCCAGGTTTCTCTAATCTCCGCGCGATGCCTAAAAAAGGAGGGGCAGCAGACCCAGGCTGCCCCGTAAGGTGGATACCGGCTGAGCACTCGCGCGTTGTTGGGCAAGCCGCAGATTCTATGAGTATCCGGCTTACTCCTGCGGGAGAAGGCGGTGCTCATGGGAAGAGTTGCCATGCGGCAACGTCGCATTATCGCACAGAAAGCTAGACGAAGATATCGGAGCATTATGTCAACTAAAGTTTGCTGTGATGTAATGCCGGGGCGATCTTTCGCAAGTCACCGGCGAATATCTTGGGTGAAATATTCCACCAGTTAAAGCCGACTTATAGAGTTTTTGCCTGCACAATGCAGTTTGGTAGATTCTGAGTGGGTGTTCCAGAAGGTTTCCGCCCGGTTCGACCGAATGTTATTCTAATATCAAGAAGGGACGGTCACCTATTGCTCAGAGTGCTGGCATCATTCACATGGAAAGACTATGTCCGCGCAATTGTGGACATCGCTATAGTCGCCTATCTATTTTACCAGGTCTTCGTCCTCATACGTGGGACAAGGGCCGTCCAGCTGCTTAAGGGCATAGCGATCCTTTTCGTCCTCCTGCAGGTAACCAACTTCCTGGAGCTGTACACGGTCAACTGGCTGCTCGGGCGAGTGAGTGAGATGCTCGTCGTGGCCATCCCGGTGGTCTTCTCCGCAGAGATCAGAAGAGCGCTGGAACAGATAGGCCGTGGCAGGTTATTTGTGCGTTCCTTGTTGCTGGGCCCAGACGCTACGCCTGAGCAGGTAGTCGAAGCGGTTACCGATGCCGTCTTCAAGCTTTCCAAGGACAAGGTCGGCGCTCTCATCGTGATCCAGAGAGATGTCGGGCTTGAGGAACACATGGACGAAGCGGTCGCGCTCGACTCCCTGGTGTCCTCAGAGTTGCTACAGAACATATTCGTGAAAAACTCGCCGCTCCATGACGGCGCCGCAATCATAAGGGGGGGCAGGATAGCCGCCGCGTCCTGTTTCCTTCCCTCGACACAAGAGTCGGTGGGCCTTGAACTGGGCTCCCGCCACCGCGCCGCTCTAGGCATCACTCAAGTGTCGGATGCCATCGCCGTGACGGTGTCGGAAGAGACGGGGACCGTGTCGTTGGCCATAGGAGGCAGGCTCCTCAGGGGACTGGACGCCAAGACCCTTAAGGAGAAACTTACGGAACTGCTTCCGCAGAAGCAGCCGGTAAACCCGCTGTTTCACCGGAGGTCATCGAAATGATCGAGAGGATACTTCAGAGGGACACGTGGGCAAAGGCGATGGCCGTGCTTCTCGCCCTTTATATGTGGTATGCAGCCGTAGCCGGGCAATGGGAGACTCGAGCTTATGACCTCAGGCTGGAGTTCTCCGAAGCCCCCGGAAAGATCGTGACTTTCAAGAACCCCGACACGGTTAGGGTCACCTTTGAGGGGCTATCCAGGGCTCTTGACAAGATCGATCCGGCCAGGCTGACCATCCCCGTGGATATCTCATCATTGGAACCCGGTACGAACCAGGTGCCGATCCAACTGAACTTGCCGGTAGGCGGAGTAACCGTAAGCGACATATACCCGAAGATGGCAGTCGTAGCGCTTGACGTCAAGGAAACAAAGCCCGTGAGCGTGAGGGTGGAGACCAGGGGTGTGCCCAACGAGGAGTTCGAGGCGCAACAGCCCGTAACTGACATAGCCGTCGTCGAGGTGTCAGGACCAAGGACACAAGTTGAGACTGTAGTTGCGGTCTTCGGCACCGTCGACATAACCGGCGCGGCCGGGACCATCACGAACCGCGTGGTCCCCCTCACGGCAGTCGACGCTCAGAACAACACGGTGCCCAACGTCCAGCTAAACCCGGGACACGTGTCGGTGTCGGTCCCCATGAAGAGTCGACCGCCCGCCAAGATGGTGCCGGTGAGGGCCGAGACACAGGGCGCGCCGAAAACGGGATACCGCGTCAAAGCAGTGCACGTCAGCCCGAGCTCGGCCAAGATCAGGGGCGAGGCGTCCGTCACCGGCGGTCTCTCCTACATCGCTACGGAGAAGATCGACGTCACCGATAGGACGCAGACCTTCACTTACCCTGCCAACTTGATAATCCCCCAGGGTGTGACCTCCGAGACTTTGCGCGTCAACGTTACCGTGGAGATCGAGGAAGATATCGTGAAGAAGACGTTTGCCGGGGTGTTTGTGCAGATACAGTCCCTCCCGGCGAATTACGCTTGGAACCTTGAGCCTACGACGGTCGACATCACGATAGAGGGCCGGAGAGACGTGATCGAAGAGATAGAACGAAATGTAGAAGAGAACAGCGATTATCTACAGGCGTTCATCGACGCTTCCTGGATCAAGGAGCCCGGGTCCCACAAGATGGTGGTAAACGTGAAGGGACTTCCGAGCACCGTCCGGTTTGACAGCATCGTTCCGAGTCACGTCATACTGGAGCTCAGGGAAAGATAAGGCATCATCCGGAGGCACATGCCATGAACCTGTTTGGGACCGACGGCATCCGTGGAGTCGCCAACACGGAGCTTACTTGTGAGATAGCTTTCAGGCTCGGGAGAGCCATGGGGATATACCTATCGCCGGGCATGGACTTGTGTGTCGGCAGAGATACAAGGCTGTCAGGAGATATGCTGGAGGCCGCCATAGTCGCCGGCGTGACATCGACAGGCCGAAACGTGCTTAGGCTTGGGGTAATCACCACGCCCGGTCTTTCTTTTTTGGTGAAGGATCTGGGCCTCGGAGGGGGAGTGATGATATCCGCTTCCCACAACCCTGCCGAGTACAACGGTTTGAAAGTGTTCGGACCAGACGGTAAGAAGATACCCGACCAGACCGAGTGCCTGTTCTCTGAGTTCATCCTCGCTAAGGGTGACGACGGGCCTGTTCCCTCGGGGCCTTCGGTCGGACGCGTACTCCCGGGAGAAGCTCTGGTCATCCGCTACGCCCGTTTTCTCGAGAGTGCGCCCAAGGAGAGGCTTTCGG
>DUSU01000033.1 GCA_012842425.1 Candidatus Fermentithermobacillaceae bacterium
ACGTGTAGATGAGCTTGGTGCCGGGGTGCTTGCATTTCATCACGGAGGCTCACTCCAGACGCAGGGTTCTACCTAGATCTTAGCTCATGCGTTGGGCTACGTCGATCCTTTTGGCAACAGCCTCTATATACAGGATTGCATATGTGCAATTTCTACTAGATAGACCACCGCTATCTTGCCAAAAATGCACAATACCCGAGCGGTATCTGGCAACTTGTGACTATTCCTCAACTGTCATCATGTATCGGTACCAGCACCCAGCAGGCGTAGTCAACATAACATGTTGACAAGAATCGTCCGATGAGGAGGGACAAAAGACAATGTCTGAGGTGAGAGCGCTGCAACTGCCCGGAACACTCATGGAGAGATTACAGGCATGTGTCGGTATGCCGGTTACCGTTTACCTACGTGGCGTTCACGGTTCTCTAGCGGCGGGGATTCCCGGGATGTCCGGCACGCATCCTGGCCCGGGTGTTGGCCCCGGTGTTCCTTGTCCCGGGATGGGTCCAGGCTTAGGTCCCGGTTTCGGCCCGGGTACCGGTACAGGTCCCGGTTTCGGCACCGGTCCAGGCAGGCCAACCTGGCCGGGGGTCTCCAGCATGGATAACGTAGAGGCCATGCGGAATCTTAGGGGACCTTGCCCGGATCCGAGGCCCCCGTGTCCGGACCCGAGGCCTCCGTGCCCGTGTCCGGAACCCGGTAAGGGTATGATGACAACCGTTGTGCAGGGAGTACTTGTCTTCGTTGGGGCGGACTACTTGGCCGTGGCGGTAGGCTACGGTGGGAAAATGACAGATTTGCGTGAGGTGACGATCCCGTTGCCCGCCATCGGCATGATCATTTGCGAAGGAGAGCCTTTGATGTAGGTATTGGTAGTTCAACGTAGGTCGTCTGCATGGTTTGGAAGATGTGGGGTACAACCTGGGTTAGTACGTTACTAGACGGAAGAGACCCGGCCTTCCTGGAGCGGCCGGGTCTCTCGATTTCTGGATTTCTGTGCTTCCGTGAAGCGAGCCATTATCCTTCACGGGCGAACCCGGAAGGGTCTCTGTATTATTACATTACTCTACATACACCAAGCCAATAGGCACGAGCCGGTCAGGACCTGCCGGCAAACTGCGGCAAGTACTCGGCGTGGGTCTTGAGATATGACTCAAGCAGTTTCTTTGCGATCTCCCTGGAAGGCACGAGCGGGTGGCAGGTTAGCGCGTCTAGGGCGTCCACTCGAGAACCTTCGAGCGCAGCCTTCACCGCCAGTTCCTCGTATGCGGCTACCGCCTGGACCAATCCGCGGACGCTTGCCGGCATGTTTCCTACGGCCAACGGGTGGGCGCCTGACGCATCCACCACGGCGGGCACCTCGACAATCTTGTCGTAGGGAAGTTCGGGCATGCTGCCGCGATTGGGGACGTTGACTATGTACACAGACCGCGAGTCTTGAGCGATGGCGCTAAGCATCCCTACCATCATGTCGGCGTGCCACTTTCCGCCCCTCTTGATCTCCAGTTTCTTGCGACCGGCGGTGACTTTCTCGAAATCGGCTAGGATCGTCTTCTCGAGCTCGATGACTTCCTGGGCCCGGGTTTTTCCTGAGCCAATCCGGTGCCTTATCATCTCGTCCGGGAAGTAGTAGTACTGAAGGTAAGGAGACGGGAGGAGACCGGTCTCCAAGAAGATCCTCAGCGTGTTTCGTAGTTCAAGCTGGTTCTTCGGGTCGGCCATGACGGCGCTGCCGAACACCCTGTCCAGGTCGACGTTGGAGGATTCCTGCATGGTCTGGCGCAGCACGGGCAGGATGTCGTTCCCCCGCAGCATTACCCTCCTGGCCCATCCCAGGTGGTTGAGGCCGAAGTAGTCCATGAAGAGCGCTCCCGGATCGACTCCCACGAAACCCGCGAGGGCCTCTTGCAGTATCATGGGCTCGTCGCAGATGGATATGGCCTTGATGGGACACACCCTGTGGATCGCTTCCGCCACAAGCCCGGTGGGGTTTGTGTAGTTGATGAGCCAAGCGCCGGGGTTGTGGGTCTCTATGTCGCGTGCGATCTCCACCATGACGGGAATGGTGCGGAGCGCCATGGAGAATCCACCTGGACCGGTGGTCTCCTGTCCTACCAGGCCCAACTTGGTCGCGATGGATTCATCGAGATGGCGGGCGGCGAGGCCTCCAACGCGGATCTGGCACAATATGAAATCCATGTCCTGGATGGCTTCCATGCGATCCTGGGTGAGGTCGACCCGGGTGCCGGGCATCTCCACCTCAAGCATGGCCTTGACCATAGCTCCCACGATGGACAGTTTCCTGGAGTCTATGTCCATGAGGACCAGTCTCTCCAAAGGAACTGTATCCTTGAGGCGGATGAACCCCTCGATGAGGCCGGGGGTGTAGGCGCTTCCCCCGCCGAGAATGGATACCCTAAGTCCGCTGGACATAGGTAATGACCTCCTTCAACGGTTGTCTCACGTGAGGGTTGTCTCGCGCGAGACGGGTCAAATAGAATCCAGGTGTAGAACTCAGTTATAGAGTCCGGTTTGCAAAACACTCAAGCAAGGAAACTGAGATAACCAACAGGGAAAGGCGGGATTCGTTCTTGCAGGCGGGTAAGGTGGCCGCGAAAAGAGTGGCCGTCGCTATGTCGGGCGGGGTCGACAGCTCCGTAGCGTGCCTCCTCCTCAAGAGGCAGGGATATGACGTGGTCGGGCTCACCATGAAGCTCCTCCCGAACCCTCCTTCTGAGGATGTGGTCCGCGCTCCGTGTTGCACCCTTGAGATGGCCCAGGACGCGATGCGGATCTGCCACAGCCTCGGAATCCCGCACTACACTATTAATCTGGTCGACGAATTCGCTGAAAGTGTGATACTTCCCTTTGTAAGGGAGTACTCGATGGGAAGAACTCCCAATCCGTGCCTCGAGTGCAACCGCGTCATGAAGTTCGGTTACCTCCTTCACAAGGCTCGTGAACTCGGGTGTAAGTACATCGCTACGGGCCACTACGCAAGGGTCCGGCACAGCTCGGGTCCCGGGAGCCGGGCGCTGCTCCTCCGGGGAGTAGACAAGGCGAAGGACCAGAGCTATGCCCTATACCCTCTTACTCAGGACGAGCTTGACCACGCCCTGTTTCCGCTCGGCGACCTCACAAAGGAAGAGGTCCGAAGGATCGCGCGCGAAGCCGGGCTCAGGACCGCCGAGAAACCGGAGAGCCAGGAGATCTGCTTTGTCCCCGGTACCTACAGGGAGTTTTTGACGGAGCAGGGGCTTAAGGCCGAACCGGGAGACATTGTCGACACATCCGGGAAGGTTTTGGGGAGACACGTCGGTCTTCCTTTCTACACGGTGGGGCAGCGGAAAGGGCTCGGCGTCGCGGGAGGCCAGCCCCTCTATGTGGTAGACCTCGACCTCAAGCGGAACGTCGTCGTTGTGGGGAAGCGGTCGGAGGCGTACTCCATGGGATGCATCGTGGAGGACCTTAACCTGATCGCTTCCGAGCGGCTGACGGGTCCGGTCTCAGGCACATGCATGGTCCGCTACAGGGGGAAAGAGGTCGCGGCCACGATGGAGCCGCATCCCGACCGGCCGGACAAACACGACACTGCCATCATCAGGTTCGATACGCCGGAGTTTGCCGTGACGCCGGGGCAATCGGCCGTCCTCTACCAGGGCGATTACGTCTACGGTGGGGGAGTTATCGCCGCGAGATTAGGGCCGGGAGCTTAGCATCGGTTTTCGGTTAGCCGGGTTGGCCTTACCCGGGGCTCACTCCCACGTTTTCGACACGTGCATGACCTTGTACTTGGCAGATATGGCTTTTACAAGGTCGTCTACGTCGCCGGTTTTCACCCTCAAGATGACCTGGCCGGTTGGCGCGCCGGGTGGGACATTGGTCGAGAGGCTGGCTATGGATATCCCGAAGTCCTTGACGATCCCTGTTATCTCGGCGAGCACTCCGGCCCTGTCTGGCACTTCGATGGTGAGGCGGGTCCCCTTGGCCCGGAGACCCATGAGGGAGACCAGGGTCCTGAACACGTCGTTCTGGGTGACGATGGCGACGAGTTCGCCCTTCTCGTTAACAACGGGGAGAGCGTCGAGGTCGTGGAAATACATGTGGTAGGCGGCCATTTCCATAACTTCGTCTTCGCGGACGGTCTGTACGTTTGCCGTCATGATGTCTCTGACTTTGACCTTGTCCAGATAGTCCGGTTCTCCGCCCGCGGGCGCGCTTGTCACGACATCCCAGTCGGTGACTATGCCCAATAGCTTGCCGTTATCCCTGACGGGAATCGCCTCGAAGGTTTTGTCTGTCATGAGGGTGACAAGCTCGCGAAGCGTAGCATCGGGGTGGATCGAGACCGGATTTCGTGTCATAACATCTCTAACGAACATGGCGTCGCCTCCTAGGGGTTTGACCATATTCGATTCCGTGGAAGGAAACTCCTGCAGAAATGTGTTTGTGCTGCTAGAGGTGTCAGAGCGTTGTGCGTCCGCAGCTCAAGACCTGTCGAGTTTTCGCTATTTGAGGCGATGGGTATCTGACCGCAGGGTCTCTTCAGGGCACAAAAAGAGGGGCAAAAAGAGGAGGTGGCGGAGCAGGCCCGCACACCAGACTGTAACCAACTACGAAACTCGAAACCTAACCCCCGAAAACCATCTCCGGCACCGCGCTCTTCGGGCCTGCTCCAGTGAAACTCTATTACCTCACGCTTGGACGATATTCGACTTACCTTGATTTGGCATAGTCAAGCATATCCTGCAGCAGTTCGAGCCTCTTCTGCATAATCGCGAGGCGGTTGCCGCCGAGTCCGTGGCATTCTTTCATGAGGTCCAGATGCCTTTCGGCAAACTCGCGGAGCGTCTCGTCCTCGATCTCGGCTATCCTCGCCTCATATTCCGGGAGCCTTGACTCGAACTTCTCCATCCGCTCCCCGGTCCGGGCGATGTTCTCGGTCACGCGCCGGATGGCTGCCTCAAGGCGCTCTTCGGACATGAAGCGTCCGGGCACCGGACGAACTATCGCTTCCTCAATCTCTGCCCAGTCCACTCCGTAGGCTTCGGCGATTTCCTCGAGTGTCTTCCCGTCCTTGTACTCCTGATAGAGCGTCTCCATCGGCGTGCCCGTCTTGCCCGCGATGTAGGCCAGGACTACACGTACCGGCGCTTCCGTGTTGCCAGAAGTGAAGGCCGGTGCGCCCTCTCCGAACATCCTGGACCCGCGTCCCATACCTCCGGCGACGGCCTTCGGCATGAAGCCTACCAGTTTCTCGCCTATGCGACGCCCCCACGTGAATAACGGGGCCTCACCTTCGCTACCGCGCGATCCGTTGGCCCACGCGATTGAGGCGACGCCAATGACGATGCACAAAGCGCCTAGCAGGACAAGAAAGATCCGCTTCTTAGATCGCATTGATATGTACCTCCTTTCTGCTCACTACGCCCGCTTCCCAAGTGGGCTTATCGGGAGTCCACCGGTCTGCAAGATCAGCGGTTCTCCGGTCCTAATTGTCGCCCGGAGATTTGAACAGCGGATGGCAAAGGTGTTAACGGTTGATTAACAAATTGGGTTATTGGTGTTACTGATGCTCGCCGGCTGCGATGAGAGGGAGCTCCATCCTCATGGTCGTGCCTTTACCGAGTTCGCTCTCGACCGAGAGACGGCCGCCGTGCTGGTCAACTATGAACTTGGCGATGGAGAGGCCCAGCCCTGCGCTGGACTTGATGCGGGCACGGGACTTATCGGCCCTGTAGAAGCGCTCAAAGATGTGGGGGATGGCTTCTGCGGGAATGCCCGGGCCTTGGTCGGAGACGGCGAGGACGACGCGGCCGGGTGTGGCTGCTACGCCGGCCGGCGTGGTCTGCGCACCGCCCTGCGTGCTGGTCGAAGGTCCTACATGCGGGGACGGGTCCCCGGCGATATCTCCGGCACTGGATCCGGCGATAGCCAGAGATACCTCTACCTTCCCGCCCTCGGGCGAGTACTTGATGGCGTTGTCCAGGAGGTTCAGGACCGCCCTCGTCAGCCTATCGGCCGAGCCGCTAACCACGGCCTTTCCTGATTGAACGGCTTCGTCGGCAGTCAGCGCGAGCTCCAGGTTCTTCTCCTGGGACTGCGGGCGGACGGTGTTCATACTGCTACGGACGACATCTGCGAAGTCCAGCGGGGCCATCTCCACAGGGATGTCGCCCGCCTCGAGCCTGGCGAGATAGAAGAGGTCCTCAACGAGGCGCGACAGCCTCTCAGACTCGTCGTGGATTATGCTGAGCGTCTTGCGCTGCTCCTCTGAATCTTTAATGACGCCGTCCTGAAGGGCTTCCACAAACCCCCGTATCGATGTGATCGGGGTGCGGAGGTCGTGGGAGATGTCCGACATCATGTTCTGCCGTTCCTCGGCAAGGGCTTTCAGCTTCTCTTTTTCTTGTGTGAGGTTGTCTACGAGGACCGATATCTCCCTTGACATCGAGTTCATGGCCTGAGCCAGGTCCCCGAGCTCGTCCTTGGAATCGATGTCAACCCGCTGGCGGAAATCCCCCTTCGAGATCGACCGGGCGACCTGGGCCATCCGCCTGAGCGGGTCGGTAATGTTGGAGGCCAGGAAGTAGGAGAGGAGGATGGCCACTGCCGTCGCCAACATGCCTGCCCTTAGCATGAACCGTGCGGCTTCCAGCGTTGACTGCCTCGCCACCGTCGACAGCGGTTTGATGAAGATCATCGCGCCCGTGATATAGCTGCCCGTGCGCCACGGAACGGCAGCGCCCACGGCATCGGCTCCGGCGGTCGGGAAATCAAATGTCTCGATCTGGCCCTGCCTCAGGGTGCTCCTCAGGTACTGGGAAGAGACCATCTGCCCGACCAGTTGATCATCCGCCGAATCGGCGATGATGATCCCGCGGGTGTCTGTCACAAGCACCCTGGCCGAAGTCACCGAGCTGATGACGGCGACCAGGTTCCTGACGAGGGCCGAGTCGGACGGCGGCGCTACGGCAATGCGCGAGATGAGGAGCTCCATGTTCCGGGCTTGCTGGACCAATTGGTTAGAGGCTATGCTGCGGAAGTAGTTGTTGAGGAGGCGTGACTGGTAAGCGCCCATAATGAGGCCTACCAGCAATATGATGACGACGAAGGTCGCCATTAGCCTGCCTCGAAGAGACACCTCTTAGGTCCCGCTCCTTTCGTGTGAGCCTTTGCCGGGGGCGCCTTGAGCGCTCCAAATCGTCGTGCCTGTGCCGTAGCGTTTGTCGGCTTCTGACGTGCGCCTACCCTCCGTGGTACTCAAACTTGTATCCAACGCCCCAAGCGGTCTTTATGTATACCGGGTGCTCGGGGTCCTTCTCGATCTTCTGCCTGAGCCGACGTATGTGGACGTCCACTGTCCTGATGTCTCCGAAATAAGTGTACTCCCAGACCGTCTCCAAGAGGTATTCCCTCGAGAAGACCTTGTTGGGATTTGTCGCGAGGAGCCAGAGCAGGTCGAACTCCTTGGGCGGGAG
>DUSU01000034.1 GCA_012842425.1 Candidatus Fermentithermobacillaceae bacterium
TTGTACAATTTGCATGAGACCTCACCTCTCGAGTGGTGACACTCGTCCAGTCCAGGACGGTGGGGTCTCTTTCGTTATCTGCTAACCACCAACCTCCAAAAACTCCTACAGTAAAGTTACACTGACCCAGGAAGACGCGATTGGAAGGATCTCCACGGTCAGGCCCAAGGTAGACCTCAGTTGCGTGTTGAACCCAGGGACCCGTCGCCGGAGTTCACAAATACGGCCAGAACTACGGGATGTTCATGCCGGGGTTATGCGCCGAAAGCGTGCGATAGTTGAACAACTGTCTGTAGTTGCTAGATAGGCCGTTGGTGACTGCCATAAAACGCAAGATAGACTCCGAGCAACTGTCATGTTTTGCTAGATAGCCGTGTCGCGACCGGCCAAAAATGCAAGATAGCCGAAGGCTATCTATCATCTTCTGATAGTTACTCAAGTGTTTGTCCGCCTGAGAAGACCTCATCCGGTCCGTGGACAGTCCGCAGATCGAGATGAACTACACCCGTATATGCTTCCAGTGCCCGGTGCCGAACCTCCACCGGAACATCATGGAGCGGGCGATGAGGTCGGTGACCATGGCATACCAGGCTCCCGGAAGGCCGAGTCCGAAGGTCTTCACGAACAGGTACGTTAGAGCCACGCGAACGGCCCATGCGCTGCCGCCCGTGATGTACATGACCCACTTGGTATCTCCGGCGCCTCGCAAGCCACCGGCCAAGACGTGGTTTATCGCCATGAAGGGCTGGGCAACCGCCACGATACGCAGCACGGTAGCACCCATTTCTGCTACTACGGGATTGTCGGGGATAAAGAGGTGCACCACCGAAGGCGCCGCCAAGAACAGCAGCACGCCAGCGCATCCCATCGCCAGGGATGCGATTTTTTGCGCTTTCCGCGCTGCGAGTTCCGCTTTCTGCTTATCACCAAATCCGAGATACTGGCCTACAAGTGTAGTTGTAGCTGCTCCGAAACTAAACCCAATTGTCAGCGATATGGATTCGATCCTGAGGGCTATCTGGTGGGCCGCATAGGCGTTGGTGCCCAGCCCGGCTATGGCCCTGGTGTAGAGGATCTGCGCGCCCCTAAGCGTCAACCGTTCTCCCGACGCAGGCAGACCTATCTGGAGCACACGGCCGAGAGCTTCTGTGTCCGGTTTGAAGGAGCCCCTGAACCATCCCTTGAGCGGGTTGTGCTTGTTGCTCATGAGATACATAATGAGCAGCATTCCGACAAACCGGGCGAAGGCCGTGGACAGTCCTGCGCCCTCGGCTTCGAGTTTGGGGAATCCGTAGTGTCCGTTTATGAGCACGTAGTTGCCGCAGAGATTTAGGAGGTTCATTACGATTCCCACATACATAGGAAGGTCGGTGTGACCAGAACCTCGCAAGCCCGCCGCGAAAGTCATGGTCACATATTCAAAGCAGAGGGAGAGGCCTTTCCAAAAGAAGTACCGCACGCCCATGGCGATGACGTCCGGTTCTGCTCCCATCATCCTGAGGCTCGCCGCCGAATAGACGGAGAACATGAGGAAGGAGATAAACCCCAAACATGCTGCAATGAGCAGGGACTGGCGGAGCGTCTTCTGAGCCTCGTCCAGTCTTCCGGCGCCCACGCGCCGGGCGATGACGGATGTTGTTCCGACCCGGATGGCATCAAAGAAACCGGTGGCGATCATTGATATCTGGTTGGACAGTCCAACGGCGGCAACGGCGGCGGCTCCCACGCGACCGACCATGGCCATGTCGGCAGCGTCTACCGTGGACTGCAGGAGTCGCTCGGCTATGAGCGGCCCGGCAAGGATCCACAGATTCTGCTCGATTGTGTGTCCTGCCAGGTCCAAAGCCCGTCGTCTGCGTCTGACGGTTGGGGCACCGGATGCTTGCTTCTGGGCATCCGCCGACTCGGTAGTAGCGGGTTTCACCTGTGCCGCAGCCGCAACTTCAGATGGGCTAGATGATGACCCAGACGATGACTCACATGATGATTCAGATGATGGTTCAAATGACGATCCAGATGACGATCCACATGAATCATCTACTGTATCTATTCCACCTGCTGCGTTCATTTCATCTACGGACCGGGAATCAGGTTCCACCTTGAGGTCCTGTTTTGTCTCGTCCAACCGGTTTCCCAAGGCAATCTCCTTTATTTCGTTACCCAAATTGTTCGTATATTGATGATAGCGCTTAACGGCTCACGGGGTCAATTAGGTCAACGTTCGTCTCGGGATGTCGCGGATATGAGCCGACAGCGAGTACGCGCCTGCCGACGAGGTCAGCCAAATGAGATATTTAGTATCCAGTAGGATTTCGGCCCGCTTTTAGCGAAATCCAGAAGTACCCAAGGCTCCCTAACCTGGCGCCAAGCGCCCAGCCTATGACCGAAAGGAGTGAACCTGGCACCGGGAGCCGCCCCGCTCTTTACGCAAGATAAGCGGGGAAGCCGGGAAAAGGATGGCGACCGAAACTAGACCCAAAGTCACCTCTCCTGAAGAGTTTTTCGGTTTCAAGATGGGCTCCGACCGTAAGATTGCCAGATGGGACAAGATCGTCGAGTACTTCTACCTGCTGGAGAAAGAATCCGACAAAATCAAGGTTATAGACATGGGGCCTTCAACCGAGGGCACCCCGTTCCTCCTGACCATCATCACGTCGCCCGAGAACCTAAAGAAGCTTGACCACTACAAAGCCATCAACACTAAGATCACCGATCCCAGGGGGCTCACCGAAGAAGCGGTGAAGGAACTCGTCAAAGAAGGCAAGGCCATCGTGTGCCAGAGCATGAGCCTCCACGCCACGGAGATCGGCGGGACGCAGATGGCCCCCGAACTGGCGTGGGACCTTCTTGCGATTGACTCACCGGAAAACCGGCTGATCCTGGAAAACGTCATCTTCCTCATGGTCCCTTGTTTCAACCCTGACGGCCAGATCATGGTGACCGACTGGTACAACAAGTGGCTTGGGACCGAGTATGAGGGGACGGGCACTCCGTTCCTGTATCACAAGTACGCAGGCCATGATAACAACCGCGATGCTTTTGCCCTCAACTTGGTCGAGTCGAGATACATGGCCCAGATACTCTTCACCGAATGGCGCCCCCACGCTTACCAAGACCATCACCATATGGGCAGTATGGGCGCCCGTCTGTACATAGCCCCGTACTCTGATGTCATAAGGCCTCACGCCGACCCGCTCGTCTGGCGAGAGGATTCCTGGTACGGCGCCCATATGGCGTATACGCTGGAGGAACAGGGGAAGACGGGTATCCTGAACGGAGCCCAGTATCCCGGTTGGGGCCACTTTGGGTTCCACTGGATAACGACCCACCACAACATCGCGGGGATGCTCACGGAGTCGGCGAGCGCGAAGCTTGCTACCCCGGTCTACATCCACCCGCACCAGCTGAGAGGCGCCAGCCAGAAGACCATGCCCAAGTACGAGGCCCAGACCAACTTCCCGAACCCATGGCCGGGCGGATGGTGGAGGCTCCGGGACATCGTGGAGCAGCAGAAGATCGCTGCGTGGGCGCTCCTGGACATCTGCGCGAAGTACAGGGAGAAGGTCCTCTGGAACGCTTACCTCAAGGCCAAGAGGCAGACCGAGCGCGGCGCCGAGGGTAAGCCGTACGCTTTCGTGATATCTCCTCTCGAGAACAACGATCCCCTCACGGCGCTCAAGCTCATTGAGCTCCTGAGACTCCAGGGCATCGAGATAAAGAGGGCCACGGAAGAGTTTAGGGTTGACGGGCGCGTGTTCCCGGCCGGCTCTTACGTCGTGTTCTGCGACCAGCCCAAGATGGGCGTCATCAAGAACCTCCTGGGGAGGACGTTCTATCCCGACAGCTACTGGACTCGCAATCCGGACGGTTCGCCTATCATGTACGACACGGCGACCGACACGATCGGCGAGTTCATGGGCGTTGACGTTGTGCCCATCGACAGCAAGTTCCAGGGCTCCTTCGAGGTCGCCCCGCGTGCAAAGGTATCGGTCCCTGAAGTAGCGGACGCCGCCGCCTACATCTTCGACCCGAGGTTCAACGATTCATTTGCCGCGGCCAACAGGCTGTTGGATGAAGGTGTCAAAGTCTGGCGGCTCGAGGACCCGGTCCAGATCAGCAAAGCGTGTCCGTTCTGCAGCTATCCCGCGGGCGCCATCTACATCGAAGGTACTCCCGAGGCCGTTCAAGCGGTCAAGAAGGTGTGCAGGGAGTTGAACGTCCCCGTGAGGACGCTCGACTCGACCCTCGACGTGCCGAAGCACGAGATGCGCAGGCTCCGCGTGGGCATGTACCAGAGATATTGGGGCGGCAATATGGATGAAGGCTGGACCCGTCTGGTGCTTGAGAAGTTCGGGTTCCCGTACGTCACGCTGATGGATGCCGACTTTAAGGAAGGGAACCTGAACGACAAGGTCGACGTAATCATCCTGCCGGCGGACCGGGCAATGATGATCCTGGGCCCCGACCAAGCAGGCGACAGAGACAGGGGACGCGGACGGCCCATACCGCCAATGCCGCCTGAGTACCGGAGCGGCATTGGGAAGGAAGGCGCCAAGAACCTCAAGGAGTTCGTGAAGAACGGCGGAAGGCTTGTGGCGCTCGATACCTCGTCGGACTTTGCCATCGATACCTGCGAGCTCAAGGTGCGAAACGTTGTGGCGAACACCACCTGGAAGGAGTTCTACTGCCACGGTTCCACCTTGCGCGTCAAAGTGAACAACCGGAACCCCTTGGGCTACGGCATGCCTGAGGAGGCCCTGGTCCTCAACATGGGCAGCCCGACGTTCGAGATAATCGACATGTTCCAGGCGGACAACTACGAGATAATAGCCGAGTACCCGGGGAAGGACCTGCTCCAGAGCGGCTGGCTCATCGGGGAAGAACGGATGGTGAACAAGCCGTGCATGCTCCGGGTGAAGGTGGATAAGGGAGACGTCGTCCTGTTCGGATTCAGGCCCCAGTTTAGGGCGCAGACCCACGGGACGTTCAAACTCCTATTCAACTGCCTGGTGTAGACGGTCTGTCTGGTGTAGACCATCTCCCTTGTGTGCAGGTTGTTCTGCGGTCAGGAAAACTGGTGCTAATTGGATTAGCGCCGGTACCCAGACCGTCGAGATACATGAAGAGATAACTGATAAGATCTGATTAGCTGCGAGCCCGCGCACCGAAATCCGAGTGTGGGGCTCGCGGCAGTTCAAAGGGGAGAACGGGGGAGAACGGAGGGAGAGACGATGGCCAGATCGCTCGTCCGGTATTGGGAGAAGTGGGGAGGACAAGAGGAACGGGCCGTGCGCGAGATCGTCTCGGCGTTCAACGAGTCTCAGGACCGGTTTCTAGTCGAGATGGAACCTGCCGGCGACTGGTCTTCGAGCCCGGATCTCCCGCGGTTTCTCGCCGCTCAATCCTCGGGCGATCCCCCGGATATCATCGGCCTCGAAGACCATCAGATCGTGGACTTGGCCCATGAGGGCGTGCTGGCCCCGGTTTACAGGTCCTCCGGGCATATCTTTTTCCCTCCGTTTGAGCGGCTTTGTACGGCCGGCGGGGTTTTGTACGGCGTGCCCGTTTCGGTCAACGTCGTGACGCTGTACGTGAACCTGAAGGCCCTGCCTGTTGCGGACCGAGCCCGTTGGGGTGAGAGTCGGGGTGAGATCGGGAAGGATTCTCGCAGCACAAGCGGACTCGAGCAGGGAGGGCCGGCTCGGCGCGAGTTCGGTGACCGGTTTCCGATTCCGACGGACATCGATTCCTTTGATGACCTCCTAAGGCGGATCGAGGCGGAGGGGCGCATAGGAATGGTCCCGTCGTATCCCGGTTGGTGGCCCCACATATGGCCGTATTTTTTCGGGAGAGGGTGGTTCATAGACGGCCAGTTCGCGCCGGAGGCACCTGCTAATCTCAGGGCATACCGGTGGGTGGCAGATCTCGGCGACCGCGCTCGCGCTCTGGGAGAAGACCGGTTCTCGGCACCCGTCAACCCCATAGGAACGTTCGACCCCGATCCGCTCCTATCAGGGCGAGTCGCGACCGTGGTGGAAGGAGACTGGCTGGTAAGACGCCTTATTCGGCATCCGCACCTTGACTGGGCTCCTGCGCCTTTGCCTTCTGCAGACGGGCGCCCGCAGGCGCTGATCGCGGCCGATGTCCTGTGCATCCCGCGAGGGGCCCGGAATCCGGAAGGAGCTCAAGCCTTCATCGATTTCGCGTCTCAAGCCTCAAACATCGAGGCGCTGGCAATTGGGCAGAACAAGATATCTCCGCTCCTGGTGTGGTCGGAGCGCTTCTTCGAGCGCCATCCGAACCCGCAGATAGAGAAGTTCCGGGATATCCTGGCGGTATGCGATCTCCTGACTGAGCCCCGGGTTCCCGGGTGGCTAGGCTACGCTGAGCACATCAAAGCGGCGTTTCAAGACATCTGGTCGGGCTGCAAGGCTCCTGAGGAAGCGCTGGCGTCGCTTTCGGAAACCGGATGATGTGATGCCGTTATCACTACCGGCATCGCACAGATACAAACATTGATTGGAGTGTATGTGGTGAGGACGAGAGACTGGGCAGCATTTGAAGAATACGTCGCGAAAACAATGGAGGAAAACCACATTGTAGGCGCTGCGGTTGCCGTGGCGGGACCGAAGGAAGTCCTCTACGCCAAAGGTTTCGGTGTGAAGGACCTGGAGACAGGAGAACCCGTCGATCCGGAGACGATTTTCGGCTGCGCGTCTGTTTCCAAGTCGTTTACCGCCATGGCTATCATGCAACTGGCCGACGCGGGGCTGTTGTCGGTTGATGACCCGGTTATCGCGCACATCCCCGAGTTTAGACTGAAGGGCGCCCGGGACATGAACGCGGTCAAAATGAGCCACATTCTTTCCCACACGACGGGGCTGCCGCCCATGACCCGCAGGCAGGACATCATCGACCTTGACGAGCACGTGCGCTATATAGCCGGAGCGGATTATGAGCTCTTGGGCGACCCGGGGGAGTACTTCAGCTACTGCAACGACACGTTTCTCCTAAGCGGCCTGATCATCCAGCGGAAGAGCGAGCAGCTCTACCGGCGCTACATGACCCGGCACATCCTGGATGCCGCCGGTATGAACAGGTCGACTTACAACCTGGAGGAGCTCGAGAAACTAGGGAACCTGTCCACGCCCTACGTCTACAACAGACAGGAGCAAAAGCATGAAAAGCAGCGCTGGCCTGTTCTAGGCACCTACGAGGTGGGCGGCGGGGTCCGATCCTGCGTGCTCGACCTCATGAAATACGGGCAGATCTACCTAAACGGCGGTCTGGCCAATACCGGAGTGGGTATCGTGTCATCCGAGGGCGTCAAGCGGATGTGGACGAGTCCCATGTATCCTACCGGAAGGAGTACCTGGTACAACTTCGGGCTGCAAGTCACCCCGAATTACGCAGGCCTTGACGTAACACTGGCAGAGCACGGAGGCAGTCAGCCCGGTGTGTCGTCCCACTTCGGGTTTGTGCCCGAAAAGGGCATTACCGTGGCGGTCCTCACGAACGTGACCGGGGTGCCCGCAGGCGCTATCTGGTTGGCGGCGGTCAACGTAGCTCTAGGGCTGCCTCTGGAAACTCAGAAGAGCGTTGAGGTTGATTGCGGAGCTTCTCCTGAACAGCTCTCGCGGTTCACAGGCCTCTACAAGTGCGACGAAGGCGGGCAAGCAGAGATCTTCATGGACGGAGACACGCTGATCGTGAGGCGCGAGGGTCAGGACTTCGAGGCGAAGGCCAGTGACGAGAGGACGCTGTTCTTCGAGGCTATGGGCCAGCAGCAGGTCCTCCGCTTCTACTTCGACAAGAAGGGGATGGCGCCGGATCCTTCAGGCAGGCCTTGGGCAGTGCTTGCAGGTTCGAGGATGCTTAGGAGGGTGACCGGGTAGGAGAGGTCTGCGCACATATGCCCCCCTTTGGTTCGAAGGGGGCCGGGATTGCGTCCTTTATTGCGAACACCCACAAGAATGTGGTGGATTAGCGGGCGCTCAGATGCAAACACAAAGTACCACTCTACGAAGAGACTACGCGGGAGACCGGGCTGGTCTCCCGCGCTGTTTCCCTCGGTTTCCCCGGGGCAGCTTTGCCCGGCTGTTTCCTACGCCGGTCTTGTACGCCGAGGACATGCCGGATGTGTCTTGCCCGAGGTCCCTAACAGCACATCGGGCTAGATCTTGTACATCCCCGAAGGCTTTTCGGCAAGGCTGATGATGATGCTCTTTACTTCCGAGTAGTGGTCTAGGACCATCTCGTGGTTCTCTCTGCCTATACCGGACTTCTTGTATCCGCCGAACGGCGCGTGCAGCGGGTTGATGGAATAGGTGTTGACCCACATCCTACCCGTCCGGACACCCCTCGCCACGCGGAAGGCACGGTTTATGTCTCTGGTCCACACGCCGCCTGCCAGGCCGTACTGGCTGTCATTGGCGATACGGATGGCGTCCTCTTCGTCTTTGAACGGGACTACCGAGAGGACCGGTCCAAAGATCTCTTCCTGGCATATGCGCATGCTGTTCTTTGCGTCTGCGAACAGGGTCGGGCTCATGAAGAAGCCTTTGCCCAGTTCTCCTTCGGTGACCCTGTGGCCGCCGCAGAGGAGCCTGGCTCCTTCTTGCTTGCCGACCTCCACATAGCGAAGCACTTTCTCAAGCTGGGTGGCGCTGATCAAGGGGCCCATAATGGTGTCAGGTTCCCAGGGCAGGCCGACTTTGATCGTCCCAAAGACGCGAGTGACATCGGCCAGGAACTTCTCGTATATGCTTTCCTGCACGAGAGCCCTCGAACCCGCAGAGCACGCCTGGCCCATGTTGCGCAGGATCCCGTTGACTGCGCCCTCAACGGCCCTATCCCACTGGCAGTCCTCGAAGAAGATGTTGGCAGACTTGCCGCCGAGCTCTAAAGTGGCCGGTATCAGTTTGCACGCTGCTGCTTCCGCGACCGTGTACCCGACTTCCGTGGAACCCGTGAAAGCCAGTTTGGTGATGTCGGGGTGGTCGAGGAGGGCCTGACCGGCAGTCGAGCCCCGCCCGGTGATGATGTTTACGACTCCCGGCGGGAGCACTTCAGACATGATCTTGCCGAGCTCAAGGAGCGTCAGCGGGGTCTCGGACGAAGGCTTGATCACAGTTGTGTTGCCGGCCGCGATGGCGGGAGCGATCTTCCATGCCGCCATGGCGATGGGGAAGTTCCAAGGCACAATTTGCCCCACGACGCCTATGGGCTCACGGATGATGAGGCTCAGCGTCTGATGGTCGAGGTATGTGGCGCCGCCTTCCTCGGCCCTGATTACCGACGCGAAGTAGCGGAACATATCAACAACCCGGGGCAAGTCGCCTTCTGTCGTGTCTCTAATCGGTTTGCCGCTATCCAGCGTCTCTATCATTGCGAGCCGCTTGGAGTCTTTCTCAATGAGGTCTGCGATCTTGAGGAGAAGCCTGGAGCGTTCGGCGAGGCTCGTGTTCTTCCATGTTTCAAACGCAGACCACGCCGCCTTGATGGCCAGATCGACGTCCTCTGCCGATGCCTCAACGAAATGAGACAGGACTTCGCCATTGGCCGGGCACACGGTGGGTATCTTTTTCCCGGCCGTCCCGTCCACCCATTTTCCGCCAATCAGTAACCCGTATTCTCTGTCGATATCGGCATGCATCTTAAAACCCCTTTCCGGCCAAGTGTTGTCGTACGAGATGCGCTGCCACGTTGTCAGCACGCTACTAACAAGAACTCAGTGAAGAGTTCGTTAGCGAGAGACCGCCTTCCTGCAGGAAAACCGTCAGCGGTGGGGAGAGCTCAAGGGTTCGAACTCCGGCACGGAGGTTGTGCACCCGCTGCTACAGCGAGGCGCTTGGCCTGTTGTGCCGGAACGCATGTCCACTTAATATGTTGACTAGAGATATGCGACGCTGCTGGAGGTTGTCCGGTGCAAAAAAGAGCGATCATCATGTCCTTACTGCTCATCGCCGCTCTGAGCTTTGTTGGGTGCGATCTGTTGCCGCCTGGGTTTCTAGGGCATTCAATCGACGGGACAGTTCCCGCCGGCTACAGCTGCGCTCCAGATACCGGCTCCACCAATGAGGTTTCGGGCACCAATGGGTCCCCTCAGGCCGATGCCGAAAGCCCCGGCGAAAAGGCTCATGACCGCGACTCAGGAGATGCCCCTGCCCGGTCTGATAGGCCTGACAAGGTTGATGTTCCGGTTTCCGGCGACGGCGCCGGGCAATCCGATGCGGTCGGCGACGAAGCTACCCAGGATTTCCGGGGCGAGCCTGACAAGGACACGTACTGGATCGACGTCGATGTGACAGCACAACTGGTCTCGATCATGCGGGGCGAAGAGGTCGTAAAGACAATGGTGGCCTCAACGGGTGTAGAAGGCCACGAAACACCCCTCGGCACGTTTGAGATACAGAACCGGGGCGAATGGTTCTTTAGCGAGAAGTACCAGCAGGGCGCCAAGTACTGGGTTTCCTTCAAAGACTGGGGCGTCTACCTGTTCCACTCCCTGGCCATGGACAGGAACCAACAGGTTATCCCTGAGGAAGCAGCCAAGTTGGGGCAACCCGCGTCACACGGGTGCATCCGTTTGACCATAGAGGACGCCAAGTGGATTTACGACAACGTCCCTGCCAAGACCAAGGTTGTCATCCATGAGTAAGGGAGCGCTCCTTGCAGGAGACTGCGCTTGCAGGTACCGGGGCGTGGTGTCGGTCGCAAAGACAACACACAAGCAGTCGCTTGACCCGCCTAACCCTATCTTGTAAAATGAGTCGTGCGGCTCAAATAGCCGTTAAGGTTGTGTTTACAGGATGACAATGCGGGTGTAGCTCAATGGTAGAGCCCCAGCCTTCCAAGCTGGTTGCGTGGGTTCGATTCCCATCACCCGCTCCAAAAATGCGCCTGTAGCTCAGGGGATAGAGCACCTGCCTTCTAAGCAGGGAGTCGTAGGTTCGATTCCTACCAGGCGCGCCATAATTCGAAA
>DUSU01000035.1 GCA_012842425.1 Candidatus Fermentithermobacillaceae bacterium
CAGGGCGGCGGGTTCCGAAGCCGAGTTTGTGAGCGGGTCGGGACCCACAATTATGGCTGTACTGCGTGGCGATGGAGACGGCTTTGCCCAGGAGGTTTCCCACAAGCTGGCTGCCGTTCCGGGTGGTTGGGCACTCTACTTGCTGAAGCCCGATGACAGGGGAGCAGTAGTCTCGGTGGAATAGCCCTGATGTTTCGGGTACAGGAGGAAATGGTTCTGGCCCGGGCGAAACTAAGATAGGCATATTTGGGCCTCCAGGGCAGGCAGCGTTTTGAGATTGGCTGTGAGCCTTGATGGGGCCTGAGAAGGGGGTTTTCCCGTGGACGATCTGGTAAAGCAGATAGAAGAGCTCAAGAGACAGCAGCAGAGCCTCGGACACGTCTTCTCATCGCTGCATAAAGCCGTCGACGACCTCATGTGGTACCAAGTGATGCAGGATGTGGCCGTGGTCGATAAGGTGGTCTACTGCGGTCCGCCTCCCGCCAACACCCTTGCCCAGTCGTCTCAGGACAAGGGCAATCCGCTCAAGATCCACGCGTACACGTTCGTGCCGAAGAACATAGACAAGAACAAGAAGCACCCGCTTTTGGTCTTCGTCCATGGAGGAGTGCACGCCAATTTCAGCACCGGTTCCGCGCACATCATCAAAGAGATGGTGACTCAGGGATACATAGTCATCTCCAGCGATTACCGGGGCAGCACCGGATACGGTGAGCAGTTCTACAAGTTCATCGACTACGGCGGTCTCGAGGTAGAGGACGTCTACGAGGGCAGGAACTTCATGATTGAGAACGAGCCGCTGGTCGACCCCGACCGAGTGGGCATCCTCGGTTGGAGCCACGGGGGCCTCATCACTCTCATGAACATCTTCAGGTACCCCGATGCATACAAAGTCGCGTACGCCGGAGTGCCGGTTTCCGACCTCGTAGCGCGCATGGGCTACAAAGGAGAGCGCTACCACGCCCTCTTCTCCGCGCCGTACCATATCGGCAAGTCGGCCGTTGAAGATCCGTGGGAGTACAGGCGGCGCTCGCCCGCGTGGCATGCTGAGAAGCTCCAGACGCCGCTTCTCATCCACACCAACACCAACGACGAAGACGTGAACGTCCTGGAGGTCGAGCACCTCATCAAGTCGCTCAAGGCCGCCGGCAAGGACTTTGAGTACAAGATCTACCAGAACGAGCCCGGCGGGCACGTCTTCAACAGGATCGACACCAAGTTTGCCAAGGAATCAAGGAAAGAGATCTGGAGGTTCCTGAACAAGTACCTGAAGCCGGATTTCCCGATTGAGTAGTAAGGTCAAGGGCCCGCAGAGAGTTCAGATAGCAGACTACAGACTAACAGGCTAAGTGACCGCCAGACTAAGCGAGGCCGTGTGGAGCAGCACACGGCCTCGTTACGTGCTCAGAAGTCGGTTGTGACCCGCACGAACACCGGATTGGTCCACACCTCAGAAGGCCTCTGCCCGCCGGGACCTGCGAAGTCGAACCTCGCCACGTAGAACGTGTTCTTTCGGGGACAGCGCGCTTCATAGCGGAGCGGCGATTCGGGTTTTCCGGGCATCAACACCGTCTGCGCGCCGTCGCCTGAGTAAAGCGTTATCTTCCTGCATCTTCTCCTGCCTGACGGGTGGCACTCTAAGGTGAATGTAATCGTCGAACCCGCCGGGGCGTGAGCGGTTTCCCCGATCCCGGCCCCGTTTACCGTGAAAAACCCTAAATCCTTGGAACCCGAGGCTACGGCGCGGCCTTCCCTAAGGCTCTTCCACACGATCGCCCGGCTGAGCGGGGGGCGCCCGGACGGTGTGTCACCGGCCATAGACCGTGACGCGGGTTTTATCCACGTGAACCCCCTTCCGCCCGGCTCCATGAGGTTGTGGCAGTCGGAGTTGGCGAGCCCAACGACGAACTTGCCGGTCTTGAGCGTCTTGCGAAGGTCGCGACGGAGTAACTCAAACCACTTGGCGACGGTTTCAGGCCTCGACTTCCTGGACCGGTTGATTATCTCCATTCCGGCTAGGTTGCGCACTGACCAGTCCCGCCACCTTTCCCTGAGTTCGAACGGGTGAGCCGCTATGCCGTAGGAAAGCGGGGGATTGTGTCCTTCTATCTCGTCAAGGAGATCCTGCGCGTCGAATCTGCGATTCGACGGTGCCGACTCCGCAGTGTCATCGAGACAATAGGCCAGGCAGTGACCGCTTCCGGATACTCCTATCTCAATCCCCGGCAGGACGGGGATTCCGTACTCGTTTTCGGCCGCCCGGCACTGGGCGCAGTACCCACTGGCGCCGCCCCACTTCTCGCCGACACCGTCCTCGTGGTCGGTGATGATGATATACCCAAACCCGTTGTCTCTGGCAAAACGGGCGCGCTGGTGAAGTGGGAGGAGGATGACGTCGGGGCTCCACTCCGTGTGG
>DUSU01000036.1 GCA_012842425.1 Candidatus Fermentithermobacillaceae bacterium
ACTCAGGAGCAGAACTGATCCCTTGTTCAACACCCTTCCTGACCGCTTCCTTGATCCTGCAGGATGTAAGGCTGCTAACATGCTTCGGTACCTGGACCACGACGTAAGTGTCACCTGGACCGAACTTGCGACAAACCTTCCATGTTCTGACTCTCCCAAAAGGAGGCACAAACTCGCTCTGCATTATCGATAAGGCCAGTTTGCGCCTTCGGCGTCTCCGCCTAATGGAGGCCCTCATCCTATCGGCAAGCTGTTGGAAAAAGCCCCGGATCCTCGCTCCAGGACCGTATAGCTGATTTGCGGCAGGACACTCCTCTCGGGCGGATACGTACTTACGGGTCCTCTGACTCGCCTTCCGTCTCATCACCCTTCTATTCCGCCGTGAACGGCTGGAGTACCTAAGAGACAGGTCAATCCCTCCTCTCCCCAAAAACCGTCTGCTGCTTCCACAATCCGTTCGTCAACACGTTATGTTAAGGTTTCGCGAGATGCTACACCGCAAATCTACACCTGAAGCTCAAATCTCTCTTGACGGCGGTATGTCGACGGGTGTAGATTTGCCTTTGGACAAACACTCTTTAAGGCTGGTCCAGCGAGTCCAGCAAGGGTAGTCAGAAAACGCGGCAAAAAACTACTTCTTGCTGGCAGGCAAGAAGTTTTTGTATGCCTGCCGCCTGCTTGGACGGGCCGACCCTAGGAGGTCTTAAAAGTGCCCAAGGACGAAGTAAGAGTTACCGGTTACCTTCCCGATGACACCCCACCATTCGGCAAGATGCTCATCTTCGCTCTCCAGCAAGTCATCGTGATGTTCCCGGCCACTGTGCTCGTCGCCATCATCACCGGCTTTGACGTGGGAGTCACTATCGCGGCGAGCGGTCTCGCCACGCTGGGCTTCCTGCTCATCACCGGACGCAGGATCCCGCTCTACTATGGCTCCAGCTTCTCGTACATCGCCGCGGTGTCGGGGGTAAGCGCCATGGTCGCAAACGCCACAGGTGACAAAGTAGCAGGTATAAGAGCAGCTCAAACCGGCATCATAGCCTCAGGTCTTGTAAGCATAGTAGCGGGACTCCTCATTAAGAAAGGCGGCCCGGATATCGTAAAGAGGATACTCCCCCCTTCCGTTACGGGTCCTGTCGCAATCATCATCGGTCTCTCCCTGGCGTCGGCTGCCATGGGTGATGCCAGCCTGAACTGGACAATCGCACTCGCTACGTTGGTCTTCACGATTCTATTCTCGGTCTACCTCAAAGGGACTCTCGGGCAGATCTCCATTCTGTTTGGAGTAATCGCCGGGTACATCGTGGCGCTCATCATGGGTCAGGTAGACATGACGCCGCTCACAACGGCCAAGCTCTTCTCGGTGCCTAACTTCACCCTCCCCCTGTTCGACTCGTGGGGTCTCATGGCGGTAGGGGCCATCACCCCGGTCGCCATCGCGACGATCCCGGAGTCCACCGCCCACCTCCTGCAGATCGACCTCTACGTAAACAACCTGGCCAAGAGACTCGGCAGGAAAAAGGACTACAAGATCAGGGATCTCCTGGGCGAAAACCTGGTGGGTGACGGTATCGGCGATATGATCGCCGGCTTCATCGGCGGTCCCGCCGGCACCAACTACGGAGAGAACAACTCGCTCATGGCGATTACCAGGAACTTCTCGGTGCCAGTGCTCATGGCCGCAGCAATCATCGCCATAGTGATGGGCTTCTTCGGACATATCGCGGGGATAGTCAACACGATCCCGCGGGCAGTAATCGGCGGAGTCTCGATCTATCTCTTTGGCGTCATCGGAGCGCAGGGAGTCGCGCTCATGATATCCGAGAAGCTGGACCTCTTCTCGTCCAAGAACCTGGCGATCGTATCCACCATCCTGATCATCGGTCTCGGCGGCGCCGCAATGCCCAACGGGATGATCGTTCTCGGCAATCTCAAGCTGCCCGCTATCGCGACGGCGGCGATCTTCGGAATAATCCTGAACCTTGTGTTTGAGTTCTTCCCGGCCGAAAAGGCGGACTCTCACGAGGAGTAGAGGAGCGGCCAAAGGGAGCCGGATAGGACCGGTCCCAAGCCGAAGACAGCGAAAGAAAACTGAGATAGTAGGAAGCGCAGACAGGGCAACGATAAGAAAGAGCCCGGTTACCCGACTAAATGGAACCGGGCTCTTTGCTTCCCGTGTACGGTTATCGAGTGCGCGAGGACAATCCGGAGACAACTCTCGTGGGAGAGGGATCGCCCGGACCTGTGTGGAAGAACAGGTGGTTCCCGCACAAAACCACGGAACGGGGGTAGGACAATGGCTGACACGCCGACATCATGTCATGCAACCGGTCGTTTTGAGGGGCGAATTGAGGAGCTCCTGAAAATCCTTGAGCCCGCGCAAGGCGAGTGGGCAGTGGTGATAGACGACCTTAGCGGCAAAGGGTCCTTGGCATACAACGCCGGGTCGCCTTTCACCGCAGCGTCCGTAATCAAGATCCCTATCATGATGACTGCTTTCCACAAGGCCAGGGAAGGTAAGGTACGGCTGGACGACACGGTCATCCTGAGGAATCAAGACAAAGTGGGCGGCTCCGGAGTGCTCAAGGAGCTCCACGGTGGGCTCCCCCTAACCCTCCTGGACTGCATCAACTTGATGATAGTGGTAAGCGACAATACCGGCACTAACCTGACCATAGACGCAGTAGGCCTTGAGGAAGTCAACAAGTACATGGTCGAGAAAGGATGCAAGAACACAAGGCTTGAGGCTCACCTCATGCGGCCGAAGCCCGAGGGTCCGTGGAACAAGATAACTGCGTCCGACATCGCGCTCCTACTCCGCGGACTTGCGGACAGGACCATCGAGAACCCGGGCGACTGCGACACCATGATCGAGATCATGAAGCGCCAACAGTACAACCATAAGATGCCCAGGTACCTCCCGAAGGGAGTTATCTGCGCCCACAAGACAGGCGAAGTCCGGGGTGTCACCCATGACGCAGGCATCGTCTACGGCCCTTCGGCGCAGTTTGTGATCGTCTGCCTCTCGCAGAAGCTGGAGGACGTAGACCTGGGCCACAGTGTCATAGGCCAAGTCACCAAGTGGGCATATGACCTACTCTCGGAATAAGAGCTAAATCAGAACCGGCGCCGGTGAGGGATATGAGTCTCTCATACCGGCGCCAGATCCCCGGCTATCTATCTTCCGTGCCTCAACTATTTGCCTGAGTACTTGCCAGACTGCTTGCCTGACTGATTGCCTACCTGCTTTACTAACTAGAAGCTCTTGACTACCTCATCCACGAGAGAGCCGACGTACTCCACGGCCTTGCGGATGGCATCGGGCTTGCTCATATCCACGCCGGCCATCTTGGCCAGCTCGATGGGCGACTTGGTGCCACCGGCCTTGAGCACTTCCACCCAACGCTCGGCGGCAGGCTTGCCCTCGGCCTGGATCTCCTGGGCGACCATAGTGCCTATGGTTAGTCCGGCGGAATAGGTGTAAGGATAGAGCCCCATGTAGTAGTGAGGCTGGCGCATCCATGTGAGGCGTGCGCCATCGTCGATGGTCACTTCGCCACCCCAGAACTCATCGAGGATCTCGCCCTGTACCCTGCTGAGGACACTGGCCGTTATGGGCTGGCCCTTCTCAGCCAGGACGTATATCCGCCTCTGAAGCTCGCCCTCGATGAGGTGGCGGACAAAGTTGTGATGGTAGGTCATGAGGAACTGCATTATTAGCCAGCGCCTCATCCTCTGGTCGGTCGTCTGGGACAATATCTTGTTGCCTACCAGCAGCTCGTTGATGGTAGACGGGGCCTCGATGAAGAACATGGACGGCCTCGCGTTCGAGAGCTTCTGGTATCTCTGAGCCAGGACGCCCTGTCCAGCATGACCGAGCTCGTGGGCGAGGATCAGGACGTTCCTCATGCTGCCGGTCCAGGTAAGAAGGATGTACGGATGGACTCCGGGCACCGAGTTGCAGAAGGCGCCGGTCGACTTCCCGATATTGTCGGCAAGGTCGACCCACCTGTTCTTCAGGCCTTCTTCGATGATGGCCGCGTACTCGGGTCCCAGCACGGAGATGCCGTCGAGGATGATCCGGGAGCCCTCTTCGTAGGTCGTCTCCGGGCTGAACTCGGGGTCGAGGGGCGCCTCGATGTCGCAGTAGAGCATCTCGTCGAGACCGAGGACTTGCTTACGCAGGCGCGCGTACTTCCTCATGTGAGGAGCGATCTCCTTGAGGATGACATCGTGGAGGTTGTTGTAGACCTCCATCGAGACTTCCTGGCGGTCCAGGAACATGTGGGTTGCCGACTCATAGCCTCTCAGCTTGGCAAGGACCACGTTCTTCTTGACCTCGGTACCCCAGGTCGCTCCGTAGGTATTCTGGTAAGCCTTCAATCCTTTGACGAAGGACGCCCAAGCGTTCCTTCTCAGGGTGAAATCGGGCGACTTCTCGTACGTCTCCTCGTAGAGGGCGAAGGACATGGGATGGGTATTGCCCTGGCTGTCCTTAATGGGCTCGAACGTCATGTCTGCGGCTTTGGAGCGGTTGTAGATGAGCGAGGGCGCGCCTAGGACTTCGCTCAGAGAAGCCAGCGCGACCTCAGTCTCAGGGTGCAGGACGTGCGGCTTTTCCTTTAGCAAAAGCTCGATCATGCGCCGATAGACCTGTAGACCGGGCTCTTCCTCCAGGTAACGCTCCAGTGTGCCCTCGGGAAGCGCCAGCGCCTCCGAGCGGACAAAAGCCGTCTCGGCGCCTACCTTGGCGGCAAGCGCTGACGCCCGGCCCGATGCCGCCTGGTTGGCAGGATCTGTGCCGTCGGCGCTGAGCTTCAGCGAGGCGTAGGACATCACTCTCATGAACTTGAGCTGCAGGTTTTCCATCTCTTCGATGCACTGCAGAAGGACCTTGGGGCCTTCTCCCAACCTGCCTTTGAACTGTGTGACCTTGGGTATGTATTCGATTACCTCGGTCATACCTTTTTCCCATGCTTCTTCCGAAGGGAAGAGGTCGTCTAGGTTCCAGGTCAGGTGAGCAGGGACTTCCGAACGTCTGGGACGTGTTTTCACATAAATCCCCCTTTGCTGTTGCGTAATGGGTTGCAAGTGAGGCGAGTATCTTTTCTAAGGACCTGACAACAATCCCTTCCGCCCTGAAAAGCAAAAGTGCCCCCGTGGACAGAAGGAACCACGGGAGCACCTGAGCTCGTTTGCTACTTCTTAATGACCACCGCCGCAGCCCCTGCCAGAGCCGGGTAGGACATGGCGATCGCCCCATCCGTTACCACTTCCACGGTCTGGCCCACTGCCAGTGCGGAGATGTCGGCATCAGTCAGTTGACCGTTCTCTTCCACAGAGATCTTGGTGTCCGGGTCGATGGTGACCCACGTCAGACTGGGTTCTCCGCTGGCCATAGGACCGCCTTCGACCAGGATACGTACCTTCTCCCCGCTCTCCATCTCTTTAATGACTCCGGTGAGGGTGCTCGATATGTCCTCAACCGGAGGCGGAACGGGCAGGGTCAGGTCCAGGACGTCGTCCGTTGCGGGCTGGCCTTCGACGGCCGTCCTCTCAGCGAAACCAAGGAGCGAAAGGGCATCTGCGGAGACCAGGGTTCTCCCGCCAACAAGCTGCGGAGCTGCGGCCATCGGGGTGGTGATACTCATCCCAGTATCGACGAGCTCGGCAGCGGTGTTTCCGATCTGGAACACGACAATGCGACCAGGCATGCGGGTTATGGCTTTCTGATTGGCGCCGTCCCACTCTACTACCCCTCCGGCGGCCTCGACAAGGAAGCGCAGGGGAACCATGAGGATTCCTTCGGATACGATCGGCCCCTGGTCAAAGCCCACGGGGTTGCCGTCCACGGCGATTTTACCGGGCACCGCCCTCGACACAGATATCCTGTCCGGCACAGGAGGTATCTCGAGAGCCGGTTTGTCGGGCAGAGTCTGGTCGGGGTCAACCTCAAAGCTGGACACGATGATCGCCTTGACCATGTAGATAGACGGGGACTCATCGACGGAACCGGTTACAATCACCACTTTGCCCAGATTGGGCTTGAACTGTTCTTCGTCGCCTTGAAGTCTCCAACCGTCTACGGAGTAGAAGCCGCCTTCCAGGTCAACGTAAGTGAGCACACCTCTCAGGGTCAGTTCACGAGCATAGATGACCTGAGCCTCTGCGGGCGCTGTGGGCGCAAGCACGTCAGGCGCGCCACTTTCTGCAAGGACCGGCGAGGCTGTCGCTATGGTCAGAGAGATGGCGGCACCGGCGATCCTCATCCAGTGCTTCATCAGGAAAACACCTCCAAAGTGGTATCTACCGCCTTTAGACGGAGATAGAGCGAAGGTGTTCCGGAGAAGACGACACTACTCAGGGGTGTCCGGTGAGGATCACCTTGACCGCGTCGAGCGTACTGGCCGACTCCATCACATACCATGGGTAAGGACGCCCGCTCTCGGCGTACTCATCTCTCACCCACGAGACAAACCTCTCGGCCCGCGCGGTATCGTTCATTATGGTGGCAGTTAGGGCTATTTTGGCCCACGGGAACCTGTCGCCGGTATCTCCCCGGTCCCAGTCCGGGAACTGCCGGTTAAGCCGCTCCCAGATGCTTTCGGCCTCGGGGCTGGACGGAGGGATAACGCCGCAGTAGATGAGGTCGGCCTGGGAAACAGCGTCAGGGTACCACTTCCCCTCCTTGGGAAAACGCCTCCCGTACCAGCTTAGAGACCAGGCATAGACTCCCCGTTCGGGGTCGTACAGGGTGTCTTTGATGCCGCCGGCGATGCGGCGGGCGGCATCCGTATACACCTTCGACTGGTCCTCTTCTCCCAGGTCCCTGAGCACGCCCGCCCAATCTAAAAGACCCCGGTAGCACTCTGAGTTGTCCATTAGATACTTCGTCCTTGAACCCGGCATGACCCGGACCAGACCGTCGTCGTCCTGGAGCTCAAGTATCACCTGGGCAGCCAAGTCAATTGACGTGAGGTTGGAGGTTATGAACTCCATGTCCCCGGTCATGTGGTAGTAGTAGGCGACCAGCGACAGGAAAGTCGCAGCGTAGCTGTCTGCCGAATCATACTTGTACGTCGGCACCAGTCCTCCGTCTTTCATCACGAAGTCGTAGATCGTACCGAAAAGCCCGCCTTTGTCAGGCATGTTCATGTTTTCAAGGTACCAAGAGATGTACGCCCGGGCTCTAGATGGGTCAATATCCACCATGGTCTTGGCGGCGATATTGGCGAAATAGGGCACGACAAGCTCCTGGAGCGGGTTTTGGGCGATCGCCCCGCACTCCATCTGGCTCATGAGGAGCCATTCCCTCTCGGAATCGAGGTACCTTATGTCCCTCGCGGCACTCAGCCGCCCGGGATCTTCTATCCTGTCTTGCGCGCCCTTGACCTGAGCTTTCCTCAAGTACCGGCCAAAAAGCTGCATTGCCTCACCCCCGAATGCGGGGCGAAGAGGCAAGAGTCCCGCGGCCGTTATCAGAGTAACGGCCAAAACGCATGCGACAAAAACAAAAGCAATGCGGATCCAAACCCTGTTTCTCCTCGCCCGCTCCGGCATCGTGGGCCTCCCGAGTACGATATGAACGGCTATGGAAATCCGGTACGGAGCCGCGAACCCAAGCCCTTCAGACCCGGTGCGGCCTCCTGGCCGGTTTGCATTCACCCATTTCCCCTTCTGCGGCGCACAAGAAAAGTCCTGCTAGAGGCTGAGATTTCCTCTCGCTGCCGGACCGTACGGGAACGCTTATCGGGACGCTTGGGATGCTTCTACTTACGGCGCCTGAGACGTGTCCATCTACGGCACCCGGAACACGGCTCCCATCACATAGCGATGTGGCCGGGAGTCTTGGGGAATGGCCTAACCCTGGCTATCTCCCTCTCGCCGGCGATGTACCGGAGGAACCGTTCGATCCCGATGCCGAACCCGCACGTCGGTCTCAGGCCGTCTTCCGCTGCGGCCAGAAACTCGCGGAACTCCCCGGGGTCGAGGCGGGCCTCAGAGATCCTCCGCTTAATCACGTCTGGCCTGTACTCCCTCTCTCCACCGGATATGGCCTCGCCGAACCCTTCGGGAAACAGGAGGTCCATGCTGAGCACATGCTCTCCGTCGTCCGACTCGCGGTAGTAAAAGCCCCTGCATCCCTTGGGATAACCGGTAACCCAGAGGAAGCCACCGGCCTCTCTGGATATCCGAGCTTCTAGAACCTGGGGCAGTTCTTCGCCGTAGCGAACGCTCAACCCGTATTTCGCGCCTTCTCGGAGCGCTTCGTCGTAAGTGACCCTCTGAAACGGGACCTCCGGAACCGAGAGGGTTCTCCCCAAAGAGTCGAGCAAGGGGCGGTGCCGCTCAATCACCTTCGAGACCGTAAAGGCGATCATACGCTCGGCAAGCCTCATGCTGTCTTCTAGAGAAGAGCCGGCTTCTTCAACGTCGAGCTGGCAGAACTCCACGAGGTGACGGCCGGAGCCTGCGTTGCGTACAGGCTCAAGCCTTACGTTTGGGGCAAACGAGTAGATCCGGCTGAAGGCAGTTGCGAGTACCTGCTTATGGAACACCATGGAGCTCATGACATAGGCTCTGGTGTCATACATAGAAACCTGTACCCGTTCGGCCCCTCTCAGCCCCGGATCTGTAACGGCTGAAACGATGGGCGGAAGAAACTCGATGAACCCGCGGCTACCCAGAAACTCCCTGAGCGAGTCCGTGACCGCCTGGCTAAGCCTGAATACGGCCTGGGCTCTGTTTGACTTCAGATACTCCAAATAGGTCTCGGCTTCCGGCACAATAGATCCCTCCATGAAATCAAATAGCCCCGTCCCAAAGGGACGAGGCTTTGCTCGCGGTGCCACCCAAATTGGCCAACTACTTGGCCCAACTCACCAAGGTACGGGACCCTATCGGAAACACTTTCCGGCCACCGGTCAGACGCGATCTACACGACCAACACGGCCGCGGGAAGCCCGAGGTCCGATACCCCGCTGCAGATAACGGCGCAGTTCCGTCCGCGTCTACTCCCGCCTTTCTCAGGCTCCGGCAGGGCCCGCTCAAGGGTACAGGCGGTTTCGGGCGACGCTCCGGGGTGTTCTTCGCCTTGGACGTAAGGCCGGTCTCTCACCATTCCGGCTCGCTGTGCTCCGTTTCCAAAGGTTACTTGTCCCCGTCATCGCTTTCAGGTATTTCCGAGACTATACTCCTACCGGTAGCAGCCGTCAAGCCTTCTTAAAGAGCCTCACGGTGTCGCCGTCCTGGAGCCCGTGGTTACGTCCGACAACCTGGCCGGGGAACTTCGCCGACGGCCCCCAGACTGCTGCCTTCTCCAACTCGCGGCCCAGTTCCTTATGGATGTGCTCTGCCAGGCCCTGGACCGTGAGCCCCCGCGGGACAATGAAAGGGCGGTCTTCCGTTGATTGCTTGCTGTACACCCTCATGAGCCCGGTCATATCCCAGATAGCGGCCTTGAGGTCCTGAAGGCCTTGGCCGATGGTCGTGGACACCGGCACGACTCTGCGCCCCGGGAGACACGCGCAGACGTCTCTGAGAAGAGCCTCCGCGCCCGGCAGGTCTGCCTTAGTGGCAGCCACGATATGACGCCGGGCAGCGAAAAGCTCTTTAGCCTCAGCGAGAAAGCGCTCAAGCCGGTCCTTAAGGCCGTTCGTGCCTGCTTCCGGCCATTCCAACGGGAGAACAAGGATGTAGCCGTCGGCTTCCTGGGCGGCTCCCAGGTACATGCGTCCGCTGCCCCTATCCTCCCTCGCGCCCTCGATCAGCCCGGGTATCTCCACAAGCTGAATCCTTGCGTCGTTCAAGAGGAGAGTAGCAGCAATAGGCCGCTGCGTTGTGAACGCGTAGTCGCCCACTTCCACTCTGCTGCCGCAGAGGCTCCTTAGGAGCGAAGACTTTCCTGCGTTGGGCGGCCCCAAGAGTACTACCCTGGCATCTCCGTCGCGAGGGATGAAGACACCGCCGGAGTGGCGCGCGTCCCTCCTCTTGCGCATCGCATCCATCTCTGCCAGGAGCCATTTGCGCAAGTCTGCATAAGGCCCCTGTTTATACCCAGGGAGAAGTGCCAAGCACTCCCTCGCAACCCTCAGGCGCTCGGCCCCATCAGTACCTTTCAAACGACGCTGGATGAGTCTCTTCATCTCCGCATGCGGCATCGGCATAGTGCCATCCTCCTCACAAACTTCTTTGCGCGTGTTACTACCCGCGACTTCCCTTCGCGGCCGTATACCGCCCCGGATGGCAACCGGAGATGGGACATCATAGGCGACGTCTCTAATAAAGAAGGGCCGGCGGTCCGGCCCTCGGTGCTCAAACTTGAGGTATGTTAAGTACGTTAGTGCGTCAGGCTCAGGCTGCTCCGATGCGGCCGCGAAGGGTTAAGAAGGGCATAGTAGCCCCTTGGCGCGCATCCCAAACATGTGAGATTACATGCCTGTGCAGTAGGAGT
>DUSU01000037.1 GCA_012842425.1 Candidatus Fermentithermobacillaceae bacterium
ATCCTACCGATACTGGGACCGGGCCTCCTCTACCTGCCGTGGATTATCTACCACCTGATCTGGGGCGAAGCAGGTTTTGCCGTTGGGCTTGTCCTTCTCTACGGGCTGGTTTCGGCGTTCAGACAAGTGGCCCAGACACACCTGGTCGGACGCGAACTGGGACTTCACCCGCTGGTAACGCTCGTATCGATTTACGCGGGATTCAGGCTCTTCGGCGCGCCAGGCCTGGTCTACGGTCCGCTCACCGCCCTGCTTGTTAAGGGGATGTGGGCATCGGGGCTCATCCCGCACGAAGGTGGTGCTACCAGATGACCTCCCTATCGGTTCTCGGTTCTACGGGCTCAATAGGGCTCCAAACGCTTAATGTTGTGAAAAACGACCCGCGCCTCAAGGTAGTCGCCCTTGCCGCAGGGAGCAGGTGGGAAGAGGTCCTCGCCCAGGCCAAAGAGTTTTCCGCGGCCGTCATTGCCCTAGAAGACCCGGAAGCAGCCCGGGCGGCGGAACGCGAGAAGACGGCATTGGGCTTAGATGATCTCATCGTGCTTTCAGGTCCAGAGGGCATTGCCCGCTGCGCGGAGTTGGATGAAGCCGCGGTGGTTGTCCATGCCGTCCCCGGATTTGCGGGGATCATCCCGCTCATGAGAGCCTTGGAGAGTGGGAAGAGGGTTGCGTTCGCGGGCAAAGAAGCACTCGTCTCCGCTGGAGAACTCATTGAACCTTACCTTCGCAAAAATCCGGGACAGCTTGTCCCTGTGGACTCAGAGCATTCCGCCTTGTTCCAGTGTCTTTTGGGAGAAGACCCCGAGTCTGTGGTCGAACTGGTGCTGACTGCGTCCGGAGGCGCCCTCCGCGATTACAGCGCAGAGCAGCTCCGCAATGTGACGCCCAAAGAAGTGCTGGAGCACCCCACCTGGAAGATGGGGAAGAAGGTCACCGTTGATTCGGCGACGCTTGTGAACAAGTCCCTGGAAGTTATGGAAGCCCATTATCTTTTCGGTGTACCCTATGAGAAACTCAAGGTCGTAGTTCACCGTCAGAGTATCGTGCACTCAATGGTGACGTTTGTCGACGGCTCGACCAAGGCTCAGGCTTCGGTACCTGACATGAGTCTGGCCATAAGTTACGGCATAACTTTTCCTGAGAGACATCCGGGAGTCGTCCCTTCACTGTCTCCCTATTACGGCACCCTTACGTTCGAGGAGCCGGACACGGACAGGTTCCCCGGGGTTCTGCTGGGGCATAGAGCAGGTGAAATGGGTGGGACGGCCCCTTGTGCGCTTTCATACGCCGACGAGATTTTGGTCAAGGAATTCCTGAACGGACGTATAGGGTTTCTCGATATCACCCGGACTCTCTTCCGGTTCCTGGATGCCTACCGGCCGAGACCCGTTGACGGTCTGGACGTCCTTAAGCGAGAAGCTTTGAGGGCTGAAGAGAAAATCAGGGAACTCTTACTGTAAGGAGACGATGCAGAGTGCCAGAGGTCATCCTCGCGATAGTGCTACTGGGAGTACTTGTGACGTTCCACGAGGTCGGGCACTTCCTTGCAGGGAGAAAGGCCGGTGTGTACATCCACGAGTTTGCCATTGGAATGGGCCCCGCCCTTGTCTCGTGGCAGAAGGGCGAGACGAAATACACCATCCGCTTGATCCCTTTGGGAGGCTATAACCGTTTTGCGGGAGACGACACCCGCGACAAAGACGACGACGAAGACATTCCGGCCGATCGGCTGTTAAACAGTCAGTCGCCCGGCAAGAGAGCGGGCATCATCTTCGCGGGACCTCTGGCCAATCTACTTATCGCCGGCGTTGCGTTTTTCATCGTCTTCTCCATTGTCGGCATATATGTTCCGACTACAACCATCGCCGAGGTAATGCCCGGTTACCCGGCTGAGCTGGCGGGCATCCAGGCGGGCGACAAGGTCGTCAAGATAAACGACATGCCCATCGAGTCGTGGGAAGAACTCACTTCGGTAGTCCGCACGAAAGCAGGGCAGAGTATCTCCCTCACTTTTGAGCGAAATGGGGAGCAATTTGAGGCAGTCATGATTCCCATCGAGATGGGTGGGACAGGGGTCATAGGCATCCGTCCCACGTCGGCCCTCCGGCGCATGAACCCTATCGCCGGTTTGTACCAGGGAGTTAGGGAGACCCTCGTGGTGAGCATGATGTGGATTCAAGGGATCATCGGCATGATATCCGGCGCCGTCGCTCCCGAGGTCACGGGCCCCATCGGCATCACGCAGATCTTGGGAGAAGCCGCGAGGACGGGCCCGGGCGAGCTTACGTACCTTTTCGGAGCGCTTTCGGCAAACCTTGGCCTCATTAACCTCCTGCCCATACCCGCGTTGGATGGAAGCCGTCTCATCTTCCTGGCTGTGGAGAAGCTTAGGGGTAGACCCGTCGATCCCGAAAAAGAGAGCCTAGTGCACTTTATAGGGTTTTTCCTCCTTATTTCGCTCTTCGTGTTCGTGAGCTACAAAGATATCCTGAGGTTGGTGAGATAGGATGGATCGGAATAGGAGCTCTAAGGAGCATCTGTCCGGACAAGCCTCTACATCGACCTCCGCCCGACATGAAGGCTCTCCGGAATGCCCTTTGGCTGAAAGGCTTTTCCGGAGGCGGAAAACACACGCCGTAAGGTGCGGCGATGTGATCATCGGAGGCGGCAGTCCGGTCTCTGTCCAGACTATGACGAAGACCGACACAAGAGACGTGGCGGCAACGTTGGCGCAAGTAAACCAATGCGCCGAGGCCGGAGCCGACATCGTGCGGGTTGCCGTCCCCGATATGGATGCCGTAGAAGCCCTAAAGAAGATTAAGGCCGGTGCGAAATGTCCCATAGTGGCTGACATCCATTTCGACTACAACCTTGCCGTAGCGTCTATGAGGGCCGGAGCCGACAAAGTCAGGGTCAATCCCGGTAATATCGGCGGCCGCGAGAACCTCCTGAAGGTGGCCAGAGAGGCCAAGGAGAGAGGGGCCGCCATCAGGGTGGGCGTGAACTCGGGTTCACTTGAGAAAGACATTCTTGAGAAATACGGGGGCCCGGAACCCGAAGCGCTGGTGGAGAGCGCCCGGCGTTCGCTGGAGTTCCTTGAAGACCACGGGATAGGCGATCTCGTGATATCCCTGAAGTCATCCAGCGTGAAGGCTACGGTCAAGGCCTACGCCCTCATGGCCGGGGAGACCCGTTGGCCCTTCCATATCGGGATTACCGAAGCCGGGCCCGGTATGGGCGGCGTCATCAAGTCTGCCGTGGGGATTTCGTCTTTGCTTACCCTCGGGCTTGGTGATACCGTACGGGTATCGCTGACGGGCTCACCGCTTGAAGAAGTGAAGGTAGCCCGCGAGATCCTCCAGGCTGCTGAAGCGGCCGTTTTCGGCCCTGAGATAATATCCTGTCCAACTTGCGGGAGAACGCAGGTAAACCTGATACCGGTTGCCGAAGCAGTAGCGGAAAGGCTCAAAGACATGCGTGCCCACTTGAAAGTGGCAATCATGGGCTGTCCTGTAAACGGCCCGGGAGAAGCCAGAGAAGCGGATGTCGGAGTAGCCTGTGGCCGCGACGGCGGGATCCTTTTCAGGCACGGTAAGGTCCTGGGAAGGGTTCCGGAGGCGGAAATCGTTGACGCCCTGGTCCGTCTAGCCCGCGAAGCAGCAAAATGACAGCCGGAGGGAACCTATATTGTCCCGCGTCACCATCGAGCCATCTTCGGAGTGCCCGAGACTCACAGACCTGATTGAACCCGGAGAGTGGAACGCCAGAGACCTCTTGCCCCACCTTGTCATACGCTCCATCGATGTGGACACCAGAGACTCTTCGTGGACCGTAACCTTGGATGTTCCCGATAAGAGGCAGTGGTCGGCGATTTCCCGCGACTACCTGAAGGACGAGTTCGAGGTGCTTCTCGCCACGGTTAGGCAGGAGTTCCGGAAGAAAGTGGACGGACTAGACCAGGTCAAATGGATCTACCCCGAAGAACTCCGGGAGACGTTCAAGGCGCCTTCGGCGCAGGCCGGAAGTGGAGCGTCCGAGAAAAACGGCGCTCAAGGATGGTACGGAACCGGCTACGGCGACAAAGCCACCGGCCGGGCAAACGGGCGTGGAGGCAGGCGCGGAAAAGGGTCCGTCAAGTCTCCTCCCCAGAAGAGCGAGGCCATGCCCATCAAGGACCTTACGGGAGGGGAAAAAGGCAAGGTAACCATAGCAGGTGAGGTCGTTGAGGTCGGCTGGAGGTCCAATCAGTTCGGCAAGGTAGAGGGCACATTGGTTGTGACCGACAGAACCGACTCGGTCAAGGTGAGGCTCACCGATCTGGATGCTAAGATCGAGTGGTTGGAGCCGGGGACGTATGTGGTCCTCAGAGGACGGTCGGGCATTGACCGTTTTGACTCGGAACCTGTGATCCTCGCGGGCGAGGACGAGATTGCTCCCTGCCAGGTTGAATGCCGGCAGGACCTCCATCCGGAAAAGAGAGTCGAACTCCACCTACATACAAAGATGAGCCAGATGGATTCCGTGCTTTCCGTGGCGAAGGCAGTCGCCAGGGCCAAAGAGTGGGGACATCCGGCCATAGCCATAACCGACCACGGCGTGGTCCAGTCTTTCCCCGAAGCCTACCTCGAGGGGAAGAAGCACGGAGTGAAGGTCATCTACGGCCTCGAAGGTTACCTGGTGGAGGACGACGACAAAGAGCGGGCCTATCACGTGGTTATTCTGGCCAAGAACAAGCAGGGGCTCAGGCACCTTTATGAGATTGTGACTGAGTCGCATCTCAAGCACTTCTACCGGACTCCTCGCATTCCCCGGAGACTCCTGCAAGAAAAGCGAGAAGGGCTCCTCTTGGGATCGGCATGTGAGGCAGGGGAACTGGTGCAAGCCATCCTCCGCGGCGAGAGCCAGGAGAAACTCGAGAGAATCGCGTCGTTCTACGATTACATTGAGATACAGCCTTTGGACAACAACCGCCACCTAATAAGTCAGGGGGCCGTCTCGGACG
>DUSU01000038.1 GCA_012842425.1 Candidatus Fermentithermobacillaceae bacterium
TCGACGAAACAGGGCTCAACTCCGACAAAACCGCGGTAGTCTCGGGTATCGGTTGTTCGTCCCGGGCTCCCGGATACATGAACTTCGACACACTTCACACCACTCACGGCAGGGCCCTCCCGTTCGCCACGGGCATAAAGATGGCCAACCCCGAGCTCAATGTGATAGTGATAACCGGCGACGGCGACGCCGCCGCCATCGGAGGCAACCATCTCATCCACGCTGCCAGACGGAACATCGGCCTTACCGTGATCTGCTTCAACAACAACATCTACGGGATGACGTCGGGCCAGTACTCGCCGCTCACCCCCACGGGGAGCTACGCCTCTACGGCGCCTTACGGGATGGTTGAGAGGCCGTTCGACCTCTGCGAGCTCGTGAAGGGAGCAGGCGGGTCGTTTGTCGCCAGGAGCACCGCTTATCACACCCGCCATCTCACCAATGTGATCAAGGATGCCCTGAAGTATGACGGGTTCGCTTTCGTAGACGCGCTGTCTCAGTGCCCGACGTACTTCGGCCGCCGCAACAAGCTTCGCACGCCGCTGGATATGCTCAACTGGATGAGGGACCACGCTGTTCCGGGCTCTTCATGGGACAAGATGACCCCTGAGGAGAAGGAAGGCAAGTTCCCCATCGGTGTCCTCGTGAACAAGCCTTCCCAGGAACTTACCAAGGTCTATGATGAGCTCTTGGCCAAGGCAGCGGCGGAAGGAGGCAGGGGCTAATGCGTAAAGAGTTTAGGTTGGCCGGTACGGGCGGCCAGGGGCTTATCACCGCGGCGATTATCCTCGCTGCAGCGGCCGCCGAGCATACCGAGTATAACGCCGTGCAGTCCCAGTCCTACGGGCCTGAATCCCGCGGCGGTTCTTCGAAGGCCGACGTCATAATCGCGAGCGACGAGATCGACTATCCCGAGGTCAAGAACCCCGAGATCCTCCTGGTCATGAGCCAAGAGGCTTGCGACAAGTTCGTCCCCGGCGTCCGCGCCGGCGGGATGATCATCCTTGACGAGACATACGTGAAAAACGTGCCTCAGGTCGACGCCAAGGTCCTCCGGTACCCGATCAGCGCCAAGGCCAGAGAACTCGGGCGCGAGATCGTCGCGAATATCGTGGCCTTGGGCCTTTTGGTCGGCGTGACGGGTATCGTCCCCGAAGACGCGGCCCTTGAGGCGGTTTTGGCCAGGGTTCCCAAAGGCACCGAGGAACTCAACAAGAAGGCTTTCTTGGCAGGTATAGAGGCTGCCAAGGAGATAAACTCATAAGGTCCGCTCTGCGCATCGCCCCGGGGAGGATTTGTGGATGCCGGCTCATGGCACTAAGTGGCTGGAGATTGCGAGGCAGCAGGTTAAGAAGGCCTGCGATATGCTTGGCTTGGAGGGTGTCGCATACGAGAGGTTGAAGGAGCCTGAGAAAACGCTGGAAGTGGCCATTCCCGTGAGGATGGATGACGGGTCCGTGAAGGTCTTCACCGGATGGCGCTCCCAGCATTCGACGGCCCTGGGCCCCGCCAAAGGGGGCATCAGATTCCACCCCGCCACGGGCGCCGACGAGATAAAGGCCCTGGCGATGTGGATGACCTTCAAGTCATCAGTCATGGGGCTGCCTTTTGGGGGCGCGAAAGGCGGGATTCGCTGCAACCCCAAAGAGATGTCCCAGCGCGAACTGGAGAATCTGACCCGGGGCTACGTGCGCGCTGTAGCCGACCTCCTTGGACCCCTCAAAGACATCCCTGCTCCCGAAATGTACACGAACGCCCAGGTGATGGCCTGGATAATGGACGAGTATTCGTCGCTTAGGGGAGAGGTTACCCCTCCGGTGGTGACCGGTAAGCCCGTGGAGCTCGGAGGGATTCCGGCAAGAGACACGGCCACGGCAAGGGGCACCGTCCTCTGCGCCAGAGAGGCCGCCAAGGTCTTGGGCATAGAGCTAAAGGGCGCCTCTTACGCCGTGAGCGGTTTTGGGAATGCCGGTTTCAACACCGCCTACTACATGGGTGAGCTTGGGTCCAAGATGGTAGCGTGCAACGATACGGGCGGGGCGGCCTACAACCCGGACGGGCTGAACCCCGCCGCGGTACTTGCGTGGAAGAGGGAGCGAGGGACAGTAAGGGGATTTCCCGGATCAACGGATGTGCCGGAAGGCGAGTTTTTCGCCCTTCCGGTCGATATCATTATCCCTGCCGCCCTTGAGGGTTCGATAACGGAGGAGATCGCTCCGAACGTGAAGGCCAAACTCGTGGTGGAAGCCGCTAACGGGCCAACCGTCCCCGGCGCCGACTCGGTCCTCGAGAGAAAAGGGGTCATGGTCGTGCCGGATATCTTGGCATCGGCGGGCGGCGTAACTGCGTCTTACTTCGAATGGGTGCAGAACCTCCAGGGTTCCTCTTGGACCGAGGACGAGCTCGAGAGGAAACTGGAGAAAATCATGGTAGAATGTTTCTCAGCTGTGTTCCGGATGCACTGCGACATGAAGGTTTCCATGAGAGAAGCCGCGTTCTTGGTCGGCGTTAAGAGGGTTACAGACGCTATGAGACTCCGTGGTTGGCTTTCGTAACGTCGCTTAGGAGGGGATTTGTAAGTGAAGGGCGAGGAACTTAAGGCCCTCAAGAAAAAGTGGGAAGAGGGCACGGTAGCCAAGGTCATCCAAAGATTTCCCGAGCGGAAGAAAGAGTTCACCACCCGGTCGGGTATACCCATTGACCGCGCTCTCACTCCTTCCGACCTGGAAGGATGGGACTACTCAGAGAAGCTCGGTTTTCCGGGCGAATACCCGTTTACCCGTGGGGTACAGCCGACCATGTACCGCGGACGTCACTGGACCATGCGCCAGTACGCCGGGTTCGGTACGGCCGAAGAGACCAACCAGAGGTTCAGGTACCTTTTGGAGCAGGGGCAGACCGGTCTTTCCGTGGCGTTTGACCTGCCCACGCAGGTTGGTTACGACTCCGACCACCCCCTTGCCGAGGGAGAAGTAGGCAAGGTTGGTGTGGCGATTGACTCTCTGGAAGACATGGAGACAGTGTTCAGCGGGATCCCCCTGGACAAGGTCTCGACTTCCATGACGATAAACGCCCCCGCTGCCGTACTTCTTGCCATGTACCAGGTAGTAGGCGAGAAGCAGGGAGTAAGCCCCAGTAAGCTGCAGGGGACCGTGCAGAACGACGTCCTCAAAGAATACGTAGCAAGAGGCACGTACATATTCCCGCCCGGGCCGTCTATGCGCCTGGTTACCGACATATTCGAGTACTGCTCCAAGACGATACCTGATTGGAATACCATCTCCATCAGCGGTTATCACATCAGGGAAGCGGGCAGCACCGCGGTCCAGGAAGTCGCCTTCACGCTTGCCAACGGGATCGCCTACGTCGAAGCCGCGGTAAAGAAGGGGCTGGACGTGGACCAGTTTGCCGGAAGGCTGTCGTTTTTCTTCAACAGCCACATGGACTTCTTCGAGGAAGTTGCCAAGTTCAGGGCAGCCCGGCGCCTCTGGGCCCGCATCATGAAGGAAAGGTTCGGGGCGAAAAACCCGAAGTCCATGATGCTAAGGTTCCACACACAGACCGCCGGGTCGTCTCTCACTGCCCAGCAGCCTGACAACAACGTCATCCGCACGACTCTTGAGGCCCTCGCTGCGGTGCTCGGCGGCACCCAGTCGCTCCACACGAACTCCAGGGACGAGGCACTGTCTCTCCCCACGGAGGACTCGGTGAGGATAGCCCTCAGGACCCAGCAGATAATCGCGTACGAGTCGGGCGTGACGGATACCATCGACCCGCTGGCCGGGAGCTACTACGTCGAGAAACTGACCGACGAGATTGAGGCTAGGGCCGAAGAGTACATCAAGAAGATTGACGATATGGGCGGCGCCCCCGCGGCTATAGAGCGCGGGTTCATGCAGCGCGAGATCCAGGAGAGCGCCTACAAGTATCAGAAGTCTGTCGAAGCAAAAGAAAGCCTTGTTGTGGGCGTGAACTGCTTCGAGATCAAGGAGGAACCTCCCAAGGGCCTCCTCAGGGTAAATCCTGAGATAGCCGAGGCCCAGAAGAAGCGCTTGGTCGCGCTCCGGTCAAGGCGTGACTCCAAGGCAGTCGGGGCTGCCCTCAAGGAGATCGAAAGCGCCGCCAAAGGCGATTCCAACCTGGTAGTACCAATAGTTGAGGCTGTAAGGCACTACGCCACCATCGGCGAGATCTGCGATGTCCTCAGGAATGCGTTCGGAACGTACCGTCCCGGAGCTTTCATCTAGGGAGTGACGATAGATGATCAAGAAAGTGAATCATATAGGCATAGCGGTGAACGACCTCGACGCGACCATGAAGGCAGTCAAGGACATCTTTGGGGTTGAGGTCGCCGGCGTCGAGGAAGTCCCCTCGCAGAAGGTGAAAGTGGCGTTCGTCCCCGTGGGTGATACACGCCTCGAGTTTCTGGAGCCGACGGCCGAAGATTCGCCTATAGCGAAGTTCCTCGCCTCTAGGGGAGAGGGTATGCATCACATAGCCCTCGAGACGGACGATGTCGCGGGCGATCTCAAGAAGGCCGAAGAGGGAGGAGCCAGGCTCATTGACAGAGAGCCCAGGCCGGGTGCCCACGGGACCAAGGTGGGTTTCCTCCATCCCAAGAGCACGTTCGGGGTTCTCATGGAGCTTGTCGAGGAGGCCGGTGAGCACTAATCGTGGTCATCGACGTCCACGCCCACGTGGTTCCCCCGGAAATAGCCAAGGATCCCGCTTTCTTCGCGGAGCGGGATCCTCATTTTGCCTTACTCACAAAAACTAAGAATGCCGTTTTCGTGACCGGCGAAGAACTCCTAAGGGACATGGAAGCGGACGGAGTTCACCAAGCCGTCATATTCGGCTTCGCGTTTAAGGACACGGGCCTGTCCCGCCTTCAGAACGATTACGCGGTTCATCTCATGCGGTCCCATCCTGACAAGCTCGCCGCTATGGCCGTGATCGACCCGGAAGCGACGGGCGCCGAGGCCGAGGTGGAGAGGTGTCTTTCCCTCGGGGCCTGCGGCGTCGGCGAGATCTTCCCGGCAGGTCACGGTTTCGATCTCCTGGGCAAGGGGATGAAAAGGGTAGCCGGTATGTGCCGCGAGGCGGGCGCCGTAGTCCTCATCCACGTGAACGAGCTGGTCGGACACGATTATCCGGGCAAAGGCGATGTAGGACCGCTGGGCGCTTATAGGTTCGCCTTGGATAACCCGGGTCTCACCACTGTCTTCGCCCACTTCGGGGGCGGTTTGCCGTTCTACGCCGCGATGCCCGAGGTAAAGGGCCTTGAGCACGTATATTACGATAACGCTGCCCAGCCCTTCTTGTACAAGCCCGGCGTGTACCTCTCCCTCAAAGCGCTCGGGATACTGGACAAGATCATGTTGGGAAGCGATTATCCTCTCGTTTCCTGCAAAAGATACATGCGAGAGATCGCGTTATCGGGCCTTAGCGCCAAGGAGCAGGACATGGTCCTGGGAGAGAATGCCAAGGGAGTGTTTGGAAGGTTTTTCAGGTCACATACGGGAGGAAACACAAACCGTCGGCAGAATACAGTAGAGTGAAGGCAGGGTGGGCTGGAATATCATCCTAAGGGGGCGAGGTCGTGAGGCCACCCAGAACGGTTGAGTACATCTGCCTCTCGTGCGGAGTTCAAGGATCCACCCGGCGCGAGGCAGATGGAGGGGAAGAGCGCGAGACAGGCGGCTTTTCTCTCAAGTGTCCA
>DUSU01000039.1 GCA_012842425.1 Candidatus Fermentithermobacillaceae bacterium
CCTTATCCAGTGACGATTATGCAGGGGCGGATGGAGCCGGCAGCGCGGTCCGCTGCCCGGCTCCTTGACACTCTTTTTTTCGCCTGAGTATAATCCCTATTGTGCCTTGGATGGAGGACCGAGATGAAGATCGACGTGACAGAGATACTGAAAACGCCGGGCGCCGGAATGTCCTTCGAGGTCGAAGGGGACGTCCGCAGTCCTGAGGAACCGGAAGGGTCTCAGGTAATGGGCGCTTTTGTCGTTCGGGGGGTCGCCACGTCCATCGGGATAGGCGTATATGTTGACGCGCACGCCACAGGCACGGTTGAACTCACGTGCTCGCGCTGCCTCGGCTCTTTCACCAAGAAGATGGAGCTGGATTCTGAAGCCGAGTTTTTTGAGAATCCGGACGAGAGACTTAAGGAAGATCCGCAAGAGGTAGAGGTCTTCCCGCTCAAGAATGGCGTCTGCGACCTTAGTGAAATGGTACGACACGAGATCCTACTGAATCTTCCTATGAAGCCGCTTTGCTCTCATGACTGCAAGGGACTGTGCCCCGTATGCGGCGCGAACCTAAACGAGGGCGATTGCGGCTGCGATAGGTCCGACTCCGGAGTTACGGTGTTCGGCAGGAAGCTTCTTAGTGCTCTTAACGAAAGCGAAAGGGGAAAGAAAAATGGCCGTTCCTAAGAAAAGAACGTCGGCTTCCCGCCGGGACAAGAGAAAGGCCAACTGGAAACTTGAGGCCCCGAACTTGGTTGAGTGCCCGCATTGCCACGCCCTCATCCTGCCTCACAAAGTGTGTCCAGACTGCGGCTGGTACGGCGGCAAGCAGGTAGTGAAGATCGAAGAGAAGTAAGGCGTCCGCAAAGGCTTGAGTTCTGTGGGGAACGGCGTCCTTAAGGTGCCTGCCCCTCGGAGAGGAAATCGGCTCCGGTACCAATGCCGGAGCCTTCTGCTTTCTTGGAAACCGTCATATCTTGCAGGACAGTCCTGGCCAGTTTTCCACTCATCATTATCTGTTGCCAACTTCGGACAAACATTATATACTTGCCACTAACATCAAGGTATTAGTACCAGGCTACAATGAATCCGTCTCGGGAGATGAAGCCCTATGCCTGCAAGCCCAAAGGACCGCAGAGAGCGTCTCCGAGCAGTATTGGGCTCCAATCCGTTCCTGTCCGATGGACGGTTGGCCCGCCATTTTGGCGTGAGCGTCCAGACAATCCGGCTTGACAGGATGGCTCTCGGGATACCGGACCAGAGGACCCGCATGAAGGAAGTGGCGGAGAGGGCCTACGGCCGGGTCAAGTCCATGGGACAGGGTGAGATTGTCGGGGAGCTTATTGACCTGGAGCTCGGCAAGTCGGCCATATCTGTCCTCGAGGTGACCCCGGAAATGGCCTTCCAACGGACCGGCGTCGCGAGAGGCCACTACATTTTCGCTCAGGCCGACTCACTGGCGATAGCCGTGATTGACGCTCAGAACGTGGTGACCGGCATAGCAAACCTCAAGTTCAAGAGGCGCGCACGCGTCGGCGAGAAGCTAATAGCCAAGGCGACGGTGATCAGGGAAAAGGGCAATAAGTCGGTAGTCTTGGTCGAAACCCGTTCGAACGGCGAGGAAGTGTTTCGCGGTAAATTCCTCGTGTTCGCCCTCGAATAGGAGCAGGAGGCAAAACCAATGTCCCAGACCCTGAAGGAAAACCGCCTGATCGGCGTGGATCTCATGGGCGGCGACAATGCGCCGGAGTCAAACATCGAAGCCTGCCTCGCGGCCGCCCAAGACGGGTTTCACCTTGCCGCCTTCGGCACCGAGGAGGCAGTAGACGCCCTTGAGTCCCGGGCGGGCGGGCTCTCCATCATCACCGTAGTGTGCAGTGAGGTTGTGGTTCCTGACGAGCCTCCCCTCCAGGCCATCCGCAGAAAGCCCGACTCATCCATAAGACGTGGGATCACCGCCGTGAAAGAAGGTGCCGTGGATGCCTTTGTGTCAGCCGGGTCCACGGGGGCTTTGGTTGCGGGCGGCGCCCTGATCCTGGGGAGAGCCGGCGGCGTAGACAAGCCGTGTCTCGCCCAGGTGCTGCCCGATAGGCTTCAGCGCGGGGTGCTCTTTCTCGACCTCGGGGCTTCGACCGACTCCCGTCCCCAGACGCTCGTCCAGTTCGCGGTTATGGGAAGCGCGTACGCCGAAGGCGTTCTCGGTAGGGAGAACCCTAAGGTGTTCCTTCTAAACAACGGGACGGAACCGGAGAAAGGAAACGCTGTTACAAAAAAGGCTTTTGAACTGCTTAAGAGCGCGCCCGTGAACTTCATGGGCAATATAGAGGCTAGAGATGTGTTTTCGGGTATCGCGGATGTCATCGTATCAGACGGTTTCAGCGGCAACGTCTTCCTGAAGACATGTGAAGGTACGTCAGAGTTCTTGATGTCGGTCCTCCGGGAAGAGATCACGCGGGGACTTATGCAGAAAGCCGCCTCACTAATCCTAAAGCCTGCCTTCTCCAGAGTACGGGCTCTTCTCGACTACTCGAACTACGGAGGCGCGCCGCTTCTAGGCCTACGGGGGTGCGTGGTCAAGTGCCACGGCTCATCCGGCCACATCGCGGTGGCCAACGGGATAAGGCAAGCACACCGGTACATTGTGGGAAAAGTATCTGACGTAATAGAACGCACGTTGGCTGCGCTGAACTTGGAAGGTGAATAGGGTGTATTCCACAAGGCCGGTGAAAATCGCGGGGATGGGTTACTATGTTCCCCCCAACGTACTGACCAACTTCGACCTGGAGAAAATGGTAGACACCTCTGACGCCTGGATCCAGGAGAGGACCGGGATTAGGGAAAGGAGACTGGCAGGCAGAGGGGTTACTACTTCTGACCTGGCCAAAGAAGCTGCCCTGGCGTGCCTCAAGGACGCGGACGTGTCTGCAGACCAAGTAGACCTTATCATTGTGGCGTCCGCTAGTCCCGATCACCTCTTCCCGGCCACAGCCTGTATTGTGCAGCATGCCATCGGGGCACGGGGCGCCGCAGCTTTCGACATGGAAATCGGCTGTACCGGGTTTATATATGCTCTTGCTACGGGCGCCCAGTTTGTCGCGTCGGGGATGTACAAGAAGGTGCTGGTGGTCGGGGCGGAATGCCTTTCCCGGCTCGTGGACTGGAGCGACCGGACGACGTGTTGCCTGTTCGGCGACGGCGCCGGAGCGGCGCTCCTCGTAGAAGGTGAGGCAGGAGAGGGGTTCCTCGCCTTTCATCTCGGAGCCGATGGGTCGGGGGGCGACCTTTTGTCCTTGCCCGCGGGGGGTGCCAAGATGCCGGCTTCCCGGGAGACGGTGGACAAGGGCCTCCACTACATACACATGGAAGGCAAGGCGGTCTTCAAGTTTGCCGTGAAGATCGTGGACCTGGCCGTGACGAAGGTGCTTGAGAAGTGCGGAAGGACCCCACAGGACATAGGTGTCCTCATACCGCACCAGGCCAACCTCAGGATAATCGAGTCGGCTTGCGCTAGGTTCGGGATATCCAAAGACAGGGTCATGGTCAACATCGACAAGTACGGCAACACCTCGTCGGCTTCAGTGCCCATCGCTATGTGCGAGGCCATCTCGGAAGGGCGCATCAAGAAGGGTGACCTGGTTGTACTCGTTGCGTTCGGCGCCGGGCTTTCATACGGGTCCGCCGCGATTATCTGGTGACAAGGAGGAGAACTAAATGCCCAAAGTGAGGATTGTGACCGACTCGGCTCAAGACCTCGAGCCCCGGTTTCTTGAGTCCAAAGGCATTTCGGTAGTCCCACTCACCGTGTTTTTCGGTGAGGAGGCCTACCTCGACGGATACGAGCTCGCAGGCAAGGAGTTCTACGACAAGCTCAGGACTTCGCCCCACCACCCACATACTTCCCAGCCTTCGCCGGAGGCTTTCAGGTCCGTGTTCGATAGGCTGTCGGCTGACGGGTCACACGTAATCGCCATCCTCCTCTCGGCGGTCCTGAGCGGTACATATCAGTCCGCGATGCTCGCCAAAGATATGCTCCCCGACCGCGCCATAACCGTCATAAACTCCAAACTGGCTTCTTGCGGATACGGCGCTCTGGCGATTTTGGCTGCTGAGATGGCTGAGAAAGGGGAGACTCCCGAGCGGATAACCGCCGTTGTCGAGAAGATGGCCTCCGAGTGCGTCACGGTCTTCTCGGTCGATACTCTCGACTACCTCGCCAAGAACGGAAGGATAGGTAAGGCCCAGCACTTCCTGGGAGGTCTCTTGAACATGAAGCCTCTCCTCAGCCTGGACAAAGAAGGCTACGTGACCGCCATCGAGCGCGTACGCGGTAAGGGCAAAGTTCTGCCGCGGGTCTTGGAGATAATCGCGGAAAGGGTGCCCTCCAGAAAGGCTTCGATCGTAACCATATCCCACGCGGACGCGCCGGAAGACGCGCTCAAGATGAAAGAAGGGGTCCTTTCTCTCCTCAAAGTCGGACGGGTCTTTGAATCGCAGATCGGCGCCATCATCGGGACGCACGTTGGCCCCGGTTGCCTGGCCGTACAGGTATTTCCCGAGTAAGAAGTTTTGGAGGTCAGCCAATGTCGAAAACGGCATGGGTCTTTCCCGGCCAGGGAGCTCAGGTCGTGGGCATGGGCAAGGATATGTGCGAGGCCTATCCCGCGGCGAGGAAGATATTCGAGACCGCAGACGAGGTGTTAGGCTTCTCCCTCTCAGGCCTGATCTTCGAGGGGCCAGATGAGAAACTGAGCTTAACCGAGAATGCACAACCTGCTCTTTTGGCGGTGGGTGTAGCTGGCGCGACGGTTCTCAGAGAACACGACTTGGAGCCGGATATGACCGCAGGGCTCAGCCTTGGAGAGTACACGGCGCTCGTCATAGCGGGTTCTCTGAGATTTGAGGACGCCGTGTACCTTACGCACAAACGGGGAGTTTACATGCAAGAGGCATGCCCCCCCGGCGAAGGGGCCATGGCGGCCGTCTTGGGTATCGGGCCCGGAGATGTGGACGCTGTGTGCGAAAAGGCAAGGGCCTTCGGAGAAGTGACGGGCGCTAACTACAACTGCCCGGGCCAGATCGTGATTTCCGGTAAGAAGGCTGCCGTGCAGGAGGCTTCGCGCCTTGCGAAGGAACTGGGCGCAAGAGTGATCCCCTTGAACGTAAGCGCGCCGTTTCACTGCTCGCTTATGGAGAGCGCTGCCCTGAAACTCCGTGCGATCCTGGATAAGGTGGAAGTAAGACCGCCGTCAATCCCGGTATACTCAAATGTGCACGGAGAAAGGCTCGTAAGCGCCTCGGACGTAAGAGAGGCGCTGATAGCCCAGGTGACCATGCCCGTCTTCTGGCAGAAGGACATAGAGGCCATGGAGCGGGACGGTGCCCGCCTCTTTGTTGAGATAGGGGCGGGGAAGACGCTTCAGGGCTTTGGGAAGAGGACCCACCCACACATACCTTACGTGCGGTTTGAGACCCCTTCTGACTTAGCCGATGTCGTTGCGCTCACAAAGGAGGCACTGCTAAGATGATGCAGAGCTCGGGAGTTGCCCTGGTTACGGGAGCATCGCGAGGTATCGGTAGGGCTACTGCTTGCGAGCTCGGGAGACGGGGTTACGCCGTAGCCGTGAACTATGTTGGAGACGAACAGGGGGCCTCGGAGACCGTAGAGCGCATAGTGGCTGAGGGCTCTCGGGCCATGGCGTTTCGAGCCGATGTTTCTTCCCACGATGGCGCGAGGGATCTCGTTGAGGCCGTTGAAAAAGCCATGGGGCCTCTTGAGGCCCTGGTCCTTAACGCAGGTATCACGCGGGACGGACTCCTTGCGCGTATGTCTGAGGAGGATTGGGACCGGGTGATTGATGTCAATCTCAAGGGGGTGTATAACGTCCTGAAGTGGGGCTCGCGGTCGATGATGCGGAGGAAGTCCGGTCGTATAGTGGCCGTTAGCTCGGTAGTGGCCCTCACCGGCAATGTCGGCCAGGCCAACTACTGCGCGTCAAAAGCGGGCGTCATCGGGCTCGTGCGTGCCTCTGCCCGTGAACTTTCACGATATGGTATAACAGTCAACGTTGTTGCCCCGGGATTTATCGACACCGACATGACCGGTGCTCTGACCGGAGAAGTACGGGATCGGCTCACGGCCGCCATCCCGCTCGGGCGAATGGGCACACCGGAAGATGTGGCGAAAGCCATAGCGTTCCTCTTGTCGCCTGACGCCTCGTACATAACAGGAGAGGTCCTGAGGGTGGACGGTGGTATGTCCATCGGGGCTCATACATAGTGCTAGTGACAAGGAGGTGACTCGTGTGGCCGCAGATCCGATTTTTGAGAGAGTGAAGAAGATTATCATCGATCAGCTCAGCGTGGAAGAGTCTCTGGTGACCCTAGACGCGTCGTTCATCGACGATCTTGGTGCAGATTCTCTTGAGATAGTCGACCTTATCATGGCTTTTGAAGGTGAGTTCGGTATCCCCATTCCTGACGAGGACGCCGAGAACCTGTCAACCGTCAGGGACGCGGTTGAGTACCTTCGCAAGAACGTGAAAGAGTAGGTGGATACACGGTCCCGCGAGTTCCTCGCGGGACCGCATGCATTTCGGGAGGAAGTGGCCGGTTGAACACGAGGCGCGTGGTAGTCACAGGTATGGGCGTGATCTCGCCCATCGGGATAGGTCTTGCGGACTTTTGGGACAACCTTAGAAAGGGAAGTTCGGGGATAAGGAGGATTACGCGCTTTCCGGTCGATGAGTATCCGTGCAAGATTGCGGCCGAGGTAGACTTCGACCCTTCGGCATATATCGATAGGCGCGAAGCGCGCAAGATGGACCGCTTCTCGCAGTTCGCGGTCGTGTCCGCCAGGATGGCAGCTCAAGACGCCGGACTTGACGCCGGTTCCCTCGGAGAACGCGCGGGGATTGTCCTGGGTACAGGTATAGGTGGCATGGAGACTCTCGAGCGTGAGATGAAAACCTTGTGGGAACGAGGGCCGGGAAGAGTATCGCCGTTCTTTATCCCCATGATGATAGCCAATATGGCTGCCGGACAAGTATCCATAGACCTGGGGCTGAAAGGGCCCATCAATACGGTAGTGACTGCGTGCGCTTCGGCGACCAACGCCATTGGAGAGGCTTTCTGGATCGTAAAAAGAGGTGACGCGGATATCATGCTAACCGGCGGCACGGAAGCCCCGATTACCCCCACGGCGCTCGCCGGCTTTTGCGCGCTCAAGGCCTTGTCCACGCGAAACGACATTCTGGGAAGGGCCTCAAGCCCCTTCGACAAGTGCAGGGACGGGTTCGTGATGGGGGAAGGCGCCGCCGTCTTGGTGCTCGAGAGCCTCTCGAGCGCCCTCTCTAGAAACGCACCTATTTACGCAGAGATAGTAGGTTACGGCATGAGCTCCGATGCCTATCATATTACCGCTCCCAGTCCCGGCGGCGAGGGCGCTGCCAGGGCCATGAGGGCGGCCCTCCGGACGGCCGGCATATCCCCCGACCGGGTGGACTACGTAAACGCCCACGGTACGTCAACGCCCGCCAACGATGTTCACGAGACCATGGCCATTCAGTCGGTCCTCGGTGAGCACGCACGGAATGTAGCCGTGTCGTCGGTGAAGTCCATGCTCGGGCACCTCCTGGGAGCCGCCGGCGCGGTTGAGACTGTGGCGACGGTCCTATCCCTCAAGCATCAGGTGATCCCGCCTACCATAAACTACGAGACTCCCGACCCTGAGTGTGACCTCGACTACGTCCCGAACGAAGCCAGAGAGGCGCGGATCGACGTTGCGCTCAAAAACTCCTTTGGATTCGGTGGGCAGAACGCCTGCCTCGTCCTAAAGAGGTATGACGGATGAAGGATGTCTTGGAGAGAGCCCTGGAGAGCCTGTCCCGTGAAAAGCGGGAAGAGGCGCTCACTCACGTTTCCTATGCAAACGAGATGGGCTCTCCCGTAAACAACGAGCGTCTGGAGTTTTTGGGGGACGCGGTCCTTCATCTCGCCGTTGGCAGCATCCTCTACGAACGCTACCCTTCTCTTTCTGAGGGAGACCTTACGAGGATGAGGGCCTCTCTCGTATCGGGCGCTACACTGGCCAAGATCGCCCTGGAGGGAGGTCTCGGAGACCTCGTGAATCTCGGAAAGGGCGAGAGCGCCTCAGGTGGGCGCCGGCGTCCGAGGGTTCTGGGGAGCGCGCTTGAGGCAGTGATCGGCGCGGTATTCTTGGAATGCGGGTGGGAAGCGGCCTTTAACCTCGTCAAAGACATTTTCGCCGGTAAGATCCACGACTCCGTTCCCGTCGACCCGAAGACAAGGATCCAGGAGATCGTTCAGAGAGTTCCCGGCTCTACTCTGGAGTACCGTGTCGTGGACTCCTCAGGGCCGGACCACCGCCGTGTTTTCACCGTAGCGTGCGTGGTGAATGGGAAGGAAGTATCTACGGGCACGGGGTTCTCAAAGAAGGAAGCGGAGGAGCGGGCGGCCGAGGCCTACCTCCGGACGCTTACGGAGACTTGACGATAAGCACTACCTTGCCGTCCACCGAGTCGGGAACGAGCACCATTCCGGGTCTCATGGCGTCGACGAAGACATCTTGGTCATCTGATTGTCCGTATCTCCTCACCAAACGCTTGGAGCCTTTCACGCTTACCCAGACTAGGTCGCCCTGAAAAAAAGGGGCGTGGGGGTCCACAACCAGCACATCGCCGCGGGATACCAGCGGCGGGAAATCGGACTTTGTAAGGAGCACCCCGTAGCTGTGGGGCCCTGCCTGTTTGCGGATGTGTTCCCAGAGGCCTGTGGGAAGGGCACGTGTGTCCTCCTCGGGGTATAGCCTAAACGGCGGCTCGCCGGCCTCTCTTACATATCCGGCCTGCGGTGGCTCAACTTGAGGCTGCGGAGGGGTTCTCTTAAGAACGGCAAGTTTGAAATCTTTAAGTCCGCGGAAGCCTGCTTTCCCCAGCCAGTAATAGACTGATTTCTCTTCTGCGTATCCGAGCTCCGTGGCTATGTCCTTGGCCGTGGCGTTCGGATTCCTCATAACGATATGTACCATGTCGTCTATAATGGACAAACAGCGTTCACTCCTAGGGAAAGTGGCAGCGCGGGTAGAAAGTTATACCTTATGTGGAAGATCCCTTTACAGGGGTCGTATACACTTGCATACATGACTTATGTACAGGAGGCACCCTGCTCGTGCTAAAGAAGCTCACACTGCACGGCTTCAAATCTTTCTGCGACAGGACCGAAATAACTCTCGGAAAAGGAGCCACGGCCATCGTGGGGCCCAACGGCTGCGGGAAGTCCAACCTGGCCGACGCCCTGAGGTGGGTTCTCGGCGAGCAGAACCCGCGGGTTCTGAGGTCATCAAAGCAGCAGGACTTCATTTTCTCGGGTACTGAGACAAGGAAGGCCATGGGTTCGTGCGAAGTCAGGCTCCTTTTTGACGGGATCACGGAAGATACGGAGACCGAAATCGTTAGGCGCCTCAACCGGGACGGGACGGGTGAGTACAGGCTGAACGGCAAGGCCTGCCGCTGGAAAGACATTGTAGAGACTCTGGCCGGGACGGGGCTCTCCCACACCGGATACGTGGTCATCGGCCAAGGCACCATACACGAACTCGCTTCCGGGCGTCCCGAGGACCGGCGCCTATGGATTGAGGAGGCGTCAGGGGTTGCGCGTGTCAGGCTGGACAAGAGAGACATGGAGTCGCGCCTTACACATGCGGCGGCAGAGCTCCAACGGCTTGACGACCTCACTGTAGAACTTGTCTCGCGAAAAGAGAAACTGGCCGTAGACTGCGAGGCGACCTCGAAGTACCGGGAGCTCACTTCTGAGAAGCGCGAAGTGGAGCTGGCCATGTGGCTCTCCCAGGCAGAAGAGGAAGGGCGAAAGGTCTCGGCGCTCACAAAGAGGCTTGAGAGGCTCAAGTCCGATCGCGAGCACATGGAGCTTTCCGGACCCCGGCTTAAGGAACGGGAAGCGTCTCTCTTGGAGAAGAAGCCCGCGCTGGACGAAGCCATCTCCGAAGTCCAGAAACTCAGGGAAGAGTCGGCCGCAGCCCTGCTGGCCCTCGAGAAGGAGCGGGACGGCGCCAGGGGCCAGGCGATGGCGCTCATGAGGGAGATCGAGAACCGCTCCGCCAGAAGGGAAGCCCTAAAGAAGGACCTGGATAAGCTGGCGGCCGAAGAGGCGTCTCTCGTGTCCCGGAGGGAGGTCCTGGCGCAGCGTCTCCAGGAAGCGGCGCAGAAACTCGAGGAAGCCGAGGCCGAACGGGCGAAGCACGAGGACCTTCGCCGGGAATACAGCGAAAGGGCCATTTCCCTCCGTACCGAGGTCGTGCAGCTCACCGGCGACCTTGCCAAGCTACAGAGGTCCGGCGATGAGCTCCGGAGGAAGCTCGACGAAAACCGGCGGAGGGCGAGAGAGCTCGCGTCTTTCTTGACCAGTTCCAAGGCGAGGGCCGAATCGGAAGCGGCGCTTGTGACCGAACTGGAAGCGCGACTTAAGGAGCAGTCCGCGAAGCGCTCCGAGCATGAGCGGCGGATCGCTGAGCTTGACTCCGGGATCGCTTCGGCCAGAGCTGCTCTTGACAAGGAACTGGCCGCTGAGAAGAACCTGGGCGCCCGGCTCTCCGCGGTGAGAGCAAGGAAGAAAGTACTGGAAGACCTAGAGAAGGCGTTTGAGGGTTACGGCAAGGGGCCCCGCTCCGTACTTGAGGCCGCGTCGCAGGGAAGGCTCAAAGGAGTCGTGGGTTCGGTGAGCCAGCTCGTCTCGTGCGAGGCCAAGTACATATCCGCCCTGTCGGCTGCCATCGGGGGAGCCGCCGAGAATATCGTCGTCGAGGACGAAGAGGCTGCCAAGGCAGCAATCGCGATGCTCAAGAAAACAAACGGGGGCAGGGCTACCTTCCTTCCTATAAGCCTCATGAGGCCGAGGGAGATGCCTCCCAGGGCCCAAGAAGCCCTTTCCAGGATGAAACGCGTTCGCCCTCTTCTTTCGGTGCTCGCCTATCCCGAAAACGTGGAAGCAGCTGTCAGATACCTGTGCGGGCGCATTGTGCTTGCGGATGACCTGGATACCGCCCTCGCCTTCATGAGGGCGTCCGGATGGACGACCCGTGCCGTCACCCTTTCCGGCGAAAGCATCGAACCCGGTGGGGCCATGACGGGAGGCGAGGCGCCCAGGAGCGAGGCGCTCTTCAGGAGGAAACAGGACCTTTTGGACCTCACGTCCGAAGAGACGAGGCTGGCCGGAGAGATGGACCGTGTGCTCGGCCGGCGGAAGGCCGTGGAGAAAGAGGTTAGCAGCCTTTCCGGGGAGCGCGAACGGTGCGTGTCTCTCCTCGGGAAGGTTGCCGCACAGGTCTCAAGGCTTGAGGAACAGCTCAAGAGGGCTCAGGCTTCGCTGAGCTCGCTTCGCGCCGAGATTGAGAGGCGAGAGCCGGAGAAGGCTTCCCTCGAGGCAGAGGAAAGAGAGGTCCTCGCGGAACTCGGCGCCATAAGCGAGCGCTTGAGCCAAGTCTCCCGGGTTATGGAGACGAAGCAAAGTGAACTTGAGAAGCTCGACGCTCACCTGAAAGAGGTATCGCTCTCAGACCGGAAGTCATCCGACGAGATACAGAGGCTCAGGGCAGAGAAAGAAGTCCTGGAACGGGACCTGTCTTCGGTCCTAAGGCGCCTTGATGGAATAGTTGGGGAGAAATCGTCCCACGAGAAGTCCCTTGTCGAAGAAGAGAACGAGATAAAGAAGCAGAGCCGGAGCCTTGATGAAATGAAGAGCCTTACAGAGTCGCTGGGTGAGCGAATATCGGACTTGGAGGAGGAGTCAAGGCGTCTTGCGAGGCTCTTCGAGGAGAAGTCCGCTGAGAGGGAAGCGCTCCTTGCGGCCATCTCTGAGTGCCAGGCCGAGATCGCGAGGATAGAACGGGATTCGGAGACCTTGCTTACCAGGATTGAGGAAACCGCTGCCGAGATAGAGGTCCAGCAGCGGGCGCTACTCGATACCAAGGAGCTCATCGCATCCGAGTTCGGCGTCCAAGACTTAAGCGCGGTGACGTTTGAGAGGCTGACGAGGGCCCAGGCCCTCGGGAAGCTCGAGGAGCTGGACGAAGCCTTGAGAGCTTTGGGCAGCGTCAACCTGAAGGCCGAGGAAGAGCTGAAGGAGCTTTCGGACAGGCTCGAGATTATCGCAGCCGAGAGGGCAGACGTAGAAGAAGCCATCAAGGAGATCCACAGGGCGAGAGAAGTAGTGGAAAAGGAGATCGAGAGGCGTTTCCTGGAGACCTTCGCCTTGGTGCGCGACAGCTTCCGGGAGATATTCAGGGAGCTTTTCGGAGGAGGGAGTGGCGACCTCCACCTCATCGAAGAGACTCTGGGCGTGGAAGTCACCGCCGAGCCTCCGGGCAGGAGACAGAAGCACCTGAACCTCCTATCCGGTGGCGAAAGGTCCCTATGTGGTATCGCTCTCATTTTCGCTATACTGTCTGTAAAGCCGTCGCCTCTCATTGTGCTTGACGAGGTAGACACGGCTTTGGACGAGGTAAACGTCGTGAGATTCGGCGAGTTCTTGAGAAGGTATTCCCAGAACACTCAGTTCCTTGTCATAACGCACCAGAAAGCCACCATGGAAGCAGCCGACCTCTTGTACGGGGTGACCATGCAGGAACCCGGGGTATCGAAGGTCTTCGGCATGCGCCTTAATGACGGTAATACGAGGCAGGGAGAGTTCAATGAGTCTTTTTGATAGGCTTCGCCAGGGGCTTAGGCGGACGTCGGCCAACCTGAGGGATGCCGTATCCGCAATCTTCACCGGGGGTCGAGTGACCGGCGAGTTCCTGGACGAACTTGAGGAAGTGCTGATCCAGTCCGACGTGGGCGTAAAGGCAGCGATGACGCTTAGGGACAGGATCCAAGAAGAGAACAAGAAAAGGAACCTTAAAACCACCGAGGAGCTCTTCGGTGTGATGGAGGAGCTCGTCACCGAGATCCTGGAGGGCGTGGCCGAACCTCTTAAGACGGCGCCTTCAGGCCCCACGGTCTACGTCCTCGTGGGAGTAAACGGAGCAGGGAAGACCACGACCATCGGGAAACTGGCCGAGAGATGGCGGAGCCAAGGGAAGAGCGTCATCATGGCGGCGGCTGATACCTTTAGGGCGGCAGCCCAGGATCAGCTCGCGGTATGGGCGAAGAGGACGGGTTCCGCCCTCATAGCGCACCAGCCGGGTTCCGATCCGGGGGCGGTTGCTTTCGATGCCATTAGGGCCGCGCTCGCCAGGAACACGGACCTTGTGCTTGTTGACACTGCGGGAAGGCTCCACACCAAAGGAAACCTGATGGAGGAGCTCAGAAAGATCGTCCGGGTGATCGGAAGGGAGCTTCCCGGCGCGCCCCACGAAGTCATCCTCGTCATAGACGGGACCACCGGTCAGAACGGTCTAAACCAAGCCAAGGTGTTTGCCGAGGCCGCGGGAGTAACGGGCGTGTGCATAACCAAACTCGACGGGTCATCCAAGGGTGGCATCGCCGTTGCGATAGCAGATGAGCTGCGCCTGCCCATAAAGCTGATCGGAGTGGGAGAGTCTTTGGACGATCTCCGGGATTTCGAGGCGGGACCTTTCGCCAAGGCCTTGTTCGCCAAGCCTGAATAGGGAGATGTGAGCCGTGGAAGGCCCGAGCGGCACTATCTTCAACATACAGAGGTTTTCCCTGCACGACGGTCCGGGTCTTAGAACCACTGTGTTCCTGAAGGGGTGTCCGCTCAGGTGTCCCTGGTGTCACAACCCCGAGAGCCAGAGTCCCGTACCCGAGGTCATGTACTGGAAGACAAGGTGCGTGGGTTGCGGCGCATGCGTTGCTGCCTGCCCTGAGGGCGTCCTGAGGCTCGAAGGCGGGCAGGTCGTCTTGACCGGCGAACGGTGCGCGGCTTGCGAAGAGTGCGTTAGTAGGTGCCCCGCGGGAGCGAGGGGCGTTTCCGGCAAAAAAGCCACTCCGGGGGAAGTCCTTTCGGAGGTCCTCAAGGACACCGTGTTTTTTGACCAGTCGGGCGGTGGAGTCACCTTCTCGGGCGGCGAGCCCCTATTCCAACCGGAGTTCTTGGAGGCTTCCCTCAGGCTTTGCAAGGAAGCCGGGCTCATGACCGCAGTCGACACCAGCGGGTTCGCACCCTGGGAGGCAATCGAAAGGCTCCTTCCTTTCACTGACCTCTTCCTCTATGACGTAAAGCACATGGATGATGCGGTACACCGCGAACTAATCGGCGTATCCAACAAGCTTATCCTGGAGAACCTTTGTCGCCTCGGCGGGACAGGAAAGGAAGTCTTGGCAAGGTTGCCGCTCATCCCTGGCGTAAATGACCAAAGGGACAACATAGAGAAGACTGGGGAGTTTCTTTCGTCTGTAGGAGTCTCGCGGATAACGGTGCTTCCCTATCACGACATGGGGAAAGAAAAGTATGAGCGTTTGGGAAGGGATTACGCGCTGACGGAACTCTTGGAGCCACCGGACGAAGACATCGAGAGGGTAGTCAATGCGCTTAAGGGTCTTGGATTGCGGGTTGAAGTGAGCGGGCGGTCATAGGTTGTTATAAGTACCGGAGGGATGAGCCGTGAGAGAGAGAGTTCAGAGACTGCGTGAGAGAAGCCTTAGCGCCGTGCCGGAGCTTTCCATTGAGCGCGCCCTCATAGTCACCGACGTGTACAAGGAATACCAGGGCAAAGTATCGACTCCCGTCCTGAGAGCCCTCACGTTCAAAGCATTGATGGAAAAGAAGGCAGTTTATATAGGAGAAGATGAACTTATCGTCGGAGAGCGTGGAGAACGCCCGAAGAGGACTCCTACATATCCGGAGCTTTGCTGCCACACGCTCGACGATTTCCAAATCATCAACGATAGGGAAAAGACCTTCTTCCGGGTAGATCCCGAAGCCCGAAAGGCTCAGGCCGAGATAATCATTCCTTACTGGGAAAAGAGGTCTATGAGGCACAAACTCTTCTCCCAGATGTCCCAAGAGTGGATAGACTGTTACGAAGCAGGCATTTTCACCGAGTTCATGGAGCAGCGCGCTCCCGGACACACGGTCCTCGACGGGAAGATCTACGAGAAGGGCTTCCTCGATTTCAAGGAAGACATCCGTCGGGCCATAGGGGCGCTTGACTTCGCGAATGACCCGCGCGCGTACGAAAAGCGTGAAGAGCTCAGGGCCATGGACATCTGCTGCGATGCCATCATCACCTATGCGTGGCGCCACGCCGAGCTGGCGAGGAAGATGGCAGAGGAGTGCCACGATCCGGTGAGGAAGGAAGAACTCCTCAAGATTGCCGAGATATCGTCTCACGTGCCTGCCCGTCCTCCCAGGACCTTCTGGGAGGCGCTCCAGATGTACTGGTACGTCCACATATGCGTCATAACCGAGCTCAACACGTGGGATTCCTTTAACCCCGGAAGGCTCGACCAGCACCTGTATCCCTTCTACAAGAAGGAACTCGAGGAAGGTACCCTCACCCGCGAGGACGCCAGGGAGCTCCTGCAGTGCTTCTGGGTTAAGTTCAACAACCAGCCGGCACCGCCCAAAGTAGGCATCACGCTGGCTGAGAGCGGCACGTATACCGATTTTGCCAATATCAACGTGGGCGGTCTAAAGGTGGACGGATCGTGCGGAGTCAATGACGTCTCCTACTTGCTCCTGGAAGTCATCGACGAGATGCGGCTACTCCAACCTTCTTCCAATATCCAGCTTAGCGCCAAGAACCCTGACCACTTCTTGCGCAAAGCCTGCGAGGTCATCAGGAAGGGCTGGGGACAGCCTTCTGTGTTTAACGCCGATGTGGTAGTGCAGGAGATGCTCCGAGCGGGCAAGACCGTCGAAGATGCGCGGCAAGGAGGCACGTCCGGTTGCGTGGAAACCGGGGCCTTTGGCAAGGAGAGCTACATCCTCACCGGGTACCTAAACCTTCCCAAGATACTGGAGATCACCCTCCACAACGGAGTTGACCCCCGTACGGGCAAGGAGATAGGGAAGAAAACCGGCGAGCCGTCTTCGTGGGCTACTTTCGAGGACCTCCTTAGGGCCTACGAGGAGCAGCTCCGGTACTTCATAGACGTTAAGATCAAAGGCAACAACATAATCGAGTACCTCTACGCCGAGAACATGCCCTGCCCGTTCCTGTCGACCATAATCAGCGACTGCATTGAGAACGGCACCGACTACAATGCGGGCGGAGCCAGATACCACACCAGGTACATCCAAGGTGTGGGGATAGCGTCGATCACCGACAGCCTCGCCGCGATCAAGGACCTCGTGTTTGAGAGGCAGCTCCTAACGGCCGACGAGCTGGTGGGGGTGCTTGAGAGGAACTTCGAGGACGCTCCCTCTCTCAGGGAGATCGCGGTCTCCCAGTGTCCCAAGTACGGAAACGACGACGACCGGGCCGACGAGATCATGACACGGGTGTTCCACATGTTCTTCCGGCTTGTGGACGGGCGGAAGAGCCCGACCGGCGGCACTTACCATATCGACATGCTTCCTACCACGTGCCACGTATACTTCGGGTCCGTCACGGGCGCAACCCCCGACGGCAGGCTCGCGGGCGAGCCGCTCTCAGAGGGCATCTCCCCGGTGCAGGGGCGGGATAAGTACGGGCCAACTGCCGTCTTGAAGTCGGCTTCAAAGATGGATCACGTGAAGACGGGAGGTACGCTCCTAAACCAGAAGTTCTCGCCCGAGGTCTTAGAGGGAGAAGAGGGGCTCAGGGCTCTCATGAACCTCATACGGGCTTACTTCAAGCTCGGCGGCCATCACATACAGTTCAACGTGATAAACGCCCAGACGCTCCGCGACGCTCAGGCAAATCCCGATAGGTACAGAGACCTTATCGTCAGGGTAGCGGGGTACAGCGATTACTTCTGCGACCTGAGCCGCGCCTTGCAGGATGAGATAATCGCGAGGACGGAGCACAAATCATTCTGACACAAGTTCTGAGTAAGGCCGGCATGAAGGGCGTCATTAAGTTCTCACGCGCGTTCAGGCTCCGGTAAGCTCCGGAGCCTTGCTTTAGCCTTACCGAAGTATTTGCTCGTACACCTCGGCGACCCTGTGGGCGGTGGCCTCAGCCGAGTGCTCTTCTCGGACGAGTTCCAGGCCAAATGCCTTAATCTCGTCTAGCCGGGGATGGGACAGGGCCTCTTCGATTTCTGCCGCGAGGACTTTCGGTTCTACCGGTTTCGGGGCGCCTCTGGATATGAAGTTCCGCTTTTCCAGTTCTTCCGCGTTCTCGGGTTGGACGAGGCCGAAGTCGCCTTCCGGTCCTGCCACTATGCAGGGCTTTCCGCAAGCCATGGCCTCAAGGACCACCCTTGACATCCCGACGATCAAATCGGCGGCTTGGTAGAGCCGGGCCATGTCGCTCACGAAACCCAGGCACTTCACAAACTCCCTGCCGAAGCGCTCATTGGCCTCTTGAGCGGCCTTCTGGACTTTTCCCAGAGAGTCGCCGTCCCCGGCTATCAAAAGGCGCAGGCCGGGATGGGCCTCCGCCAGGATACAAGCGGCCTCGACGGTAAGGCATGCCGTGGTGCTCAAGTCGGGGTTCATCCGCGAGGCGTAGACAAGGACAGGTCCCTCCCCTGCGTCGGTGAAAAAATCCTTCCTGAGGCTTAGGGACTCTTCGCGGGAGACGGGCCGGAACTCCGAACAATCGATCCCGTTGGGGATGACGGTTATCTTTTCCGGGGAGAAACCGAACTCTTTCACAATGTAATCCTTGATCACGTCGCTTACGGCGATGGTCCAGTCGCCCGGGCGCGAGACCAGGTTCCAGGGAAAGCCCGAGACGAAGGTCCAATGGTATGTCGTCACGAGGGGCACGTTAAGCTTTTTCGCCACGTAGGTGCCTATCCAGGCGGGGATCCTGGCGTGGGCGTGGATGAGATCAACGTTTCGCGTCTTCACGATGTGGGTGAGAGACCGGTATGCCCGGAGCATTTTGAGTGGATCTCGCGAGCCAAGCGGGACGTGGAAGTGCTCGATCCCGGAATCCGTGATGTCTCTAACCCTCCTGCCGCCGCCTGATGCTACGAGGACCTTCCAGCCCATCTCCTTCAAGGACCTGGAGAGGCTCACTATGTGAGTCTCGGCGCCTCCGATATCCAGACCCATGGCCAGCTCAAGCACAACTCTCTCTCTATGTTCCCGCGACGTCTCTTCGGTCTTGCCCACACTGTTCCTCCTTCCGCCAATGAGCCCGGACACTGGGGGATATTCCCCTCAGCATGTACGTTTCCCTGCAAACATGTCTTGATCTCAGCCCCTGAAAGGTGTAGTATGCAAGGGGGTGTAAAGGTGTAGACCAATACAGTGGGGTCTGAACATGTCGTACTCGCCGGAAAAGGTTCATGAGATGTCGGTGCTTTTCGACCTATATGAAAGCATGCTGGCTCCCAGGCAGAGGGAAGTCCTCGACCTGAAGCTGCATGAGGACCTATCGCTCATGGAGATCTCGGAGCGTCTCGCGATATCCAGGCAGGCCTGCGAGGATGCGCTGAAACGCGGCGAGAGGATACTGCGCAAACTGGAAAGCAGCATCGGGCTCCGGAAGCGGATTTTGGAGGAAGAGGACCGCGCCGCCCGTCTTGCGGAGAGGTTGTCTTCCATGGACTCGTATAACTGGCGAGAGGTAAGAGACATGTGCCTTAAGATCTTGTCTCCCGTCTTGAGCGGTGGTGATGCTGAAGATGGAGTTTGAGGGACTTTCAGCGCGCCTTTCGGGCGTGTTCAGGAAATTGCGCGGAAAGGGCAAGCTTTCGGAGAAGGACATCGACGAAGCCCTCCGTGAAGTCCGTCTTTCCCTTCTTGAGGCGGACGTCAATTTCAAGGTTGTAAGGGAATTCATTGCGCAGGTAAAGGAGAAGAGCCTCTCTGCGGAGGTTCTGGAGAGCCTTACTCCCGCGCAGCAAGTGATCAAGATCGTAAACGACGAGATGGTCGCCCTCATGGGCGGGAGGGCCAAACCCCTGGACCTTTCCGGGAACCCGCCTGCTGTACTCGTCCTCTACGGGCTCCAGGGTTCCGGGAAGACCACTACCGCGGGAAAACTGGCCCTCAGTCTCAGGAAGAACGGCAGACGGGTTATGCTGGTGTCTTGCGACGTATACCGTCCGGCCGCCCAGAGGCAGCTTGAGATCCTCGCCGAGAAGTCAGGTGCCGGCTTTTTCACCATGGATACCGGTACCGATCCCGCGATAATCGCCAAGAACGGTTACGAAAAGGCCCGTACGTCGGCATATGACGTCGTCATTTTCGATACTGCCGGCAGGACCCAGCTTGATGACGAGATGATGGACGAGGCCAAGAGGATCAGGGATGCGGTTTATCCCAGAGAGAGTATCCTCGTGGTTGACGCCATGACCGGTCAGGAAGCGTGCAGGGTGGCCCAGGCGTTTGATGAGAAAGTGGGGCTCACCGGCATCATACTCACCAAGATTGACTCCGACGCCCGCGGCGGCGCGGCGCTTTCCATCGCTAAAGTCACGGGTAAACCCATCAAGTTCGCTTCCAGCGGAGAGAAGCTCGAAGACTTCCAGGTGTTCCACCCTGACCGCATGGCTTCCAGGATCCTGGGGATGGGCGACGTCTTGACCCTCATCGAGAAAGCCCAGGCGTCCTTCGACGAGAAGAAAGCGGAGGAGATGGAGCGCAAGCTCCGCCGGAAGGAGTTCACTCTGGAAGACTTCGTGGACCAGATGAAGGAAGTAAAGAAGATGGGGTCTTTTGGAGACCTCCTCAGGATGATCCCGGGCTTCAACAAGATGAAGATCGACGTGGACATCGACCCCAAGGAGTGGGGGCGCCTCGAAGCGATCATCAGTTCAATGACGCCCCTCGAGAGACGGAAACCCGAGATTATCGACGGTTCGAGAAAACGCAGGATAGCAAGAGGCAGCGGTACGCAGGTACAGGATGTGAACCGGCTGCTCAAACAGTTTTTCCAGGCGCGCAGGATGATGTTCCAGATGACGCCTGAGAAGCGGGGCAGATTACGTCTGCCTTGACAAGACACAGGGACGAGAAAGGAGATGCGGCAAGTTGGCGGTTAAGATCCGGCTCAAGCGGATTGGCGCGAAGAAGGCCCCGGTATACCGGATAGTGGTGGCCGATTCCCGGATCCAGAGGGACGGCAAGCCCATCGAGGAGCTTGGCTACTACGACCCCACAAAGAATCCGGCGGTGTACAAGGTCCAAGAAGAAAGGGCGCTTCTTTGGTTGGAGCGTGGCGCCGTGCCCACCCCTACGGCCAAGACGATCCTGGCCAGGGCGGGCGTTATAGAGAAGTGGACAGCCTCGAAGGCGAAGTAGTTACAGCACGACGTCAGGCGTAAGGAGGGCTAATATGCTGCGTGATCTTGTATTATTCATCGCACAGGCCATTGTGGATGAGCCCGACAAAGTAACGGTGAACGAAGTTGAGGGCGAGAGAGCGGTCGTGTTTGAACTCAGGGTTTCGCCTGACGATATGGGAAAGATCATCGGTCGCAAAGGCAGGGTCATCCACGCAGTGAGAGCGCTGGTGCAGGCTGCGGCGGCCAGAGAAGGCAAGAGGGCGACTGTAGAGATCCTTGAATAGAAGGCGGTGCAGACGGTGCTCATCTCCAGGGCGGTGACCGTGAAGTCGAAAGTGACACCTCTCCTTCGCGCCCGGCTCGGCGCTGAGGCGCAGAAAGCCATTCGAGACGTGGAACAAGAGATGGAGCGGTTTCTGTCCGAGATCGAAAAGCGCCGTGCTCTAGGAAAGAGCGACGAGATAGCCGGACTGGAACGGAAGCTGCGCGACCTTCAGGCCAGGAAAGATGTCCTGACGGCGAAACTCAAGGACATCGCGAAACTCAGCGAGGGACAGGAAGTGACGCAGGGCCAGGTCCAGGGGTTCTACGAAGTGAAGGTCGGAGATGTGTGGTCCGAGATCGGGACGGCGGAGATCGTCCTGGAAGACGGAAGGGTTGTGGCCATTAGGGAAGGCAACTCGGTGACGGTTGAAGTGATCGGCAGAGAAACCGCAGCCGGAGAACCTGAGCGATGAAGGTCTACATCCTGACCCTTTTCCCTGAGGTCTTTGGACCCGTACTTCAGTCCAGCATACTGAAGAGAGCCGGGGAGGCCGGAATCTTGCAGGTCAAGACGGTGAACATAAGGGACTTCGCCGTCGATAGCCACGGCACCGTCGACGACTATCCCTACGGCGGCGGGCCGGGGATGGTCCTCAAGCCGGAGCCGGTCTACGATGCCCTGGCTTGGGTACGGAGTGACTGTGGCACAAAGCCGTATGTGGCGCTTATGACGCCCCAGGGCAGGAGATTCAGCGCGCAAGTGGCCAGAGACCTCGCGAAACGCGATCCCCTGGTCTTGGTCGCAGGTCATTACGAGGGGTTTGATGAGAGGATCCGGTCATTCTCAGACGATGAGATCTCCATAGGGGATTTCGTCTTGACCGGAGGAGAGATCGCCGCGATGGCAGTCCTGGATGCAACCGCAAGGTTCCTCCCGGGCGTCTTAGGTGATGAGACCTCGGCGGAGTCGGATTCGTTCTCAGACGGGCTCCTTGAAGGGCCCCAGTATACGAGGCCCCAGGAGTTCCTCGGAATGGAAGTGCCCCTAGTGCTCAGGCAAGGTGACCGGGCGGCGATTGTGAGATGGAGGAGAAAGGAATCTCTCCGGAGGACACTTGAGAGGCGCAGAGATCTCTTGCGTGACGCCGTCCTAACTTATGAAGACAGGCGCCTTCTGGCGGAAGTTTTGGAGGAAGAGAGAGTAGACGGCAAGGATTTGTGGTAAGGAGTGACCAACGTGGACGTTCTGAAACTCATTGAAGAGTCGCAGATGAAGAAGGATATACCCGACTTCTCGCCCGGCGACAGGGTGAGAGTCCACTACAAGGTCGTTGAGGGCGGACGCGAGAGGATCCAGGTCTTCGACGGCGTTGTTATCGCAAGGCAGCGCGGTGGCGCGAGGGAGACGTTCCTCGTGAGGAGGGTTACCTACGGAATAGGTGTTGAACGCACCTTCCCGGTACATTCGCCCAGGATAGCCAAGATAGAGGTAGTCCGCAGAGGGCGAGTGAGGAGAGCGAAACTGTACTACCTGAGAGGTCTGTCGGGGAAGTCAGCTAGGATAGCCGAGCAGAAGAGATAGCCATGAACGCAGTTCGGGACATCCTGGAAACCGTCCTCATAGCCCTGCTAATAGCGATCCTGGTGAGAGCGTTCGTCATCGAGAGGTTTCTCGTTGACGGTCCGTCAATGGAGCCGACTTTGTGGGATTCCCAGTCGCTTCTCGTGAACAAGCTTGCGTACAAGTTCTCCAAGCCGAAGCGGGGCGACGTGGTCGTTTTCCGCTACCCGCTGGACCCTTCGAGGGACTATGTAAAACGGTGCGTGGCAGTGGGCGGCGACACCGTTGAGATGAGATTGGGTAGGCTATACGTGAACGGTCTCCTCAAGGAGGAGCCATACGTGAGGTTTCCCGGGCTATACGAGATGAAGAGCATTACCGTACCCGAAGACTGCATATTCGTCTTGGGTGACCACAGGACCAACAGCGAAGACTCCCGCATGTTCGGTCCGGTGAAATTGAGCCTGGTCAAGGGAAAGGCCGTGTTCATAATATGGCCCCTCAAAGACATGGGCGCAATAAGGTAGTCGCGCGTTCCAAAGCGGTGTCAGGAAAGACACATCCCGGTCTACCGGCCAAGAAGGCCCTAGACTTGGTGGATGTGTTTCTTTTTCTCGCCGATGCGAGGATACCGCTCACTTCGGTCACGCTTGCCGAGCCGTACCTTCTGAAGCGACGCAGGATCTACGTGCTTACGAAGCCTGATCTTGCCGATCCGGAGATGACCTCAGCGTGGACGGGGTTCTTCGCTTCCCTAGGTAACCGGGCTTTTGCGGTGAACTGCAAGAAAGGCGACGGGCTCTCTGCGCTCCTCGGGGAGCTGAGGGCGATGAAGGCCGAGATCGACGCCAAGAAGCCGGCCGTGCTCCTTCACAGGCCGCTCAGGATCATGCTTTTTGGCCCGCCCAATGTGGGGAAGTCGTCTCTGGCGAACAGGCTTCTGGGCACCACCAAGGCGCCCTTTGGGGCGAAGCCCGGGCTCACCAGGTCCAGCAACTGGCTTAAGGGGCGAGGTTTCCTGGAGATCCTCGATACGCCGGGAGTGGTAGATACATCATTGGTGAAGGGCGAGGCGCAGATGAAACTGGCCGCAGCCTGGGCCATCCCCGATAACAGGTATGACCCGGAGGAAGTCGCGCGCTATCTGGTCGGAAAGGTCTGCGGGGAATGCGAGCCCGAGAAGTACCTTGAGGAGTACGGCAGGAACAGGGGGTTCATGCGTGAGGGCGGAATGGTGGACTTTGAGAGGACGTGCAAGACGTTCATCCAGGACTTCCGTGAAGGGAGACTGGGCCGTTTCACGCTTGAGACGCCCGATGAGTGGGAGCAGCAAACAACATTGACGAGGGGAGAGTGAGGCGTCCAGGGAGACGCCGGAGAAATGGCTACATACCTGAAAGAGCTCTACTGTCCCAGGTGCAATACCACCTATGACGCGCACCGCCCGCAGAACCTCTGCGAGTGCGGGACGCCGCTCCTTGTGAGGTATGACCTGGAGCGGATCGCAAAGGAGGTCAGCCCCGATGCGTGGCGGGGACGTCCGGAGGGGCTATGGAGGTACCGCGAGCTCCTTCCCGTGGTCCACGAGGAGAACATGTTGTCTCTGGGCGAAGGGGGCACGCCTGTCTACTCGATGGACAAGATCGCAGGCGAATACGGGCTGAAGAAACTGTACCTTAAGGACGAAGGGATGAACCCCACCGGCTCGTTCAAGGCCAGGGGCGCTGCCGTCGGAGTCGCGCGGGCAAAGGAACTAGGCCTGAAGACGCTGGCCATGCCTACTGCCGGCAACGCCGGCGCAGCCTGGGCAGCCTACACTTCCAGGGCCGGCATCGAGATGGTCGTGGTCATGCCGGAGGATGCTCCGCTCACTACCCAATCCGAATGCGTCGCTTACGGCGCCGACACCTACCTCATAAAAGGCCTGATCTCCGATGCCGGGAAAGCCGTGAGAGAGGCTTGCGTCAAGTACGGTTGGTTTGAGGTAGCAACGCTCAAAGAGCCTTACCGCATCGAGGGCAAGAAGACCATGGGGCTTGAGATCTGGGAGCAGTTTGAGGGGAAGCTCCCGGACGTCATCCTCTACCCCACGGGCGGCGGCGTAGGCATCATCGGCATGTGGAAGGCGTTCAACGAGCTCAAGGAGATGGGTTGGCTAAAGGGGCGTCTCCCGAAGATGGTCGCCGTGCAGGCAGAAGGGTGCGCACCTATCGTAAGGGCTTACAAAGAAGGGAAGGACAAGGCGGAGTTCTTCCAGGGGGTCCACACGATTGCCGCCGGGATACGAGTCCCGTCCGCCCTAGGTGACTTCCTCGTCCTCGAGGCCGTCAGGAAGTCGGGCGGCACCGCGCTTACGGTTAGCGATGAAGAGATCCTTTCCGCCTGGAGCCACCTGGCCAAGACCGAAGGAGCCCTCATATGCCCTGAAGGAGCCGCATGCGTGGCCGCGACCAAAAAGCTCAGGGAACAGGGTGTGGTAGGCGCGGAGGAATCCGTCCTTATCCTCAACACCGGAGCCGGGATGAAGTACATCGAACTCCTCAAAGAAAGGGCGAAGCTCCTGGAAACGGGCAGCCTGGTGAACTGACAGGTTGTTGATTTGGTTGGAAGAGCCTTAGGCAGGAGTAGTACGGGTAGAAGAGATCAGAATCAAAGACGTCATAAGTAGAGGGTCCGCGAGGTCAGCCACCTTAAGAAGACGGGCTGACCTTTCTTCTTGGGCACAATATAGACCGGGCCTTTGAATCAAGGGCGCTGAGGTTACGGGAGGGTATGCGTTGATCCAGGAACCAAAACGTTTCTCATTCAGGCACTGGTGGAACTACGTCACGGTCTTGCTCGTTGCCGCAGGGCTCGGCCTTTGGGCCGCAGGCTTGGTCGATGGGAGGATAGTCTTCGGTGCCTTGTTCCTGTGGGTGATCTTGGGACTTCGGGTCGCTCCCGAGATCCTCTGGGAGCACCTGGGCTTCTTGGATAGGTGGGTGTTTCACGACTACCAGAAGGCTCACCTGCGCTACCGCAAGGCCGCTTCCACGAACAAGGCAACTCCCCAGGCGTATTGCGCTCTGGCGAGCCTGGCCTACGCCGAAGGCGACCTGACCGAGGCGGCGAGGCTTCTGGAAGAAGCGGCTACCAGGCTTCCCGGCGACCCCTACCTCCGTTTCCTGCTCTCGGTCGTGTTGACGAAGCAAGGAAGGTACGATGAGGCGCTCAATGAAGCGGTCCTCACCGGCAAGCTATCCAACGAAGGCGTCCTTGGTGACATGGCGATGGGGACGGTGCTGAGGGCAAAAGGAGATATTCAGGCGGCCGCCTCCGCCTATCAGTCGGCGTCTAGAAAAGCCCCACGCCTTGTCTCGGCCAGGTTGGGCCTTGCGGAGTGCTACCTGTCGATGGGTTTGGTGGATGCCGCCGAAGCAGAGGCCGAAGAGGCGCTTAGGCTGGACCCCGAAAACCCCGACGCGCTTTATTGGTCAGGACAAGTCGCACGGGCCCAGAACAAGATCCGCGACGCCGCCAGGATGCTTCAGGAGGCACTGGACTCTCGCCCCATAGAAGACCGGGCGTTCCTCGTCCCTTACCGGAACATAGTGGCAGCGCTCAGCGAGGCGAGGTCCGAACCTGATCGGGCTCACTTTGATAGGACGTAGACTATTTCCTCCGAATGTGGGTCTCTCACCTCCAACCAGACGGTCGCAGAGACCGGGCCTGTATCTGTCATTCCAGTGAACACTGCCGGGTAGAACCCCGCCGCCAGTCCGAGCGGCACAGTCTGAGCACCTGCCCAAGATCCCGGACACAGCTCCGTGAGACTCGTGTCTTCACCAAACAGGGAGACCGTCACACCCAGGACTGAAGGTGCCGAGAGAGCTTCCAGCCGAAGAGCCTGCCCCCACGCTGCGGGGTTCGGCTCAACAGCAGCCAGGATCCAGGCGGCCTGGACGCGTTCGAAGTATAGCGTTCTGATCCTCTCGGCCTCTGGGAACTTGGCCCTAACATCGACCGGCTGGAGTCCGACAGGTAGCGGAGGACCTACCGTTGCTTCGAGAACCCAGGTGCGGCCTCCGTCGGGAGAGTAGAGACTCCGGGCCGGCCCTGACGCGAACTCCGCGGTTACCGCGGAGGCTTCCGGCACTGTCTCGGCGACAACCGTGAGCGTTTGGCCGTCGGAGCACTGCTCCGGATCGAGCCACGCATCCAGAGTGTGGACCTCGAGGAACAAGGGTTTAAGAACGGAGAAAAACGTCCTGTTTCCCACGTCTCCGACCCATGCCTGGTAGTAATATAGGCCGCGAGGGAGTGGGTTTCCGGCGTTGTCCCGCCCATCCCAGGTGACGGAGGGCGGCGGCTCTCCACGGGCGTTGGACTTGTTGAAATGGTAGACCGGCAACAAGGCTTCGGTGACTATTGCTGCTTGCCAGGTCCTTATTCTTCGGTTCTTGAGGTAGGCCACGTCGAAACAGGCAGTGTCGTCGACACCGTCGCCGTCAGGCGAGAACACATCCTTTCTCGCCGAGAACCTTATTAGGCATGAACGGGCTATCACGGTGGCGGCTTCTCCGCGGGTCATGAGACGTCCGGGCTTTAGGGTACCATCCTCGTATCCCTGGATTATCCCCAGCTGTACAGCGCAGGCCATGGCGTTCCTCCTGTTTGGGGAGACGCTCTGCCGGTCGCTGAACCTCCCCAGGATGCTCTCGATTTCCACCGCCGTCAATGAAGAAGCATAGGGTTCGAGATCAAGTGATCTAACGAGGAAGGCCACTGCATCCTCTCTAGTTGTGTAGCTGTCCGGGTAGAAGCGGTGTCCCGGGTCTACTAGAGAGAGTCCGTCCAGCACGGCGCTTTCGATGAACTCCCAGGCAGGCTTACCGTAAAGCATCTCGTAGTTCTTAGGGACGTCCGGATAGGAAGGGACCTCGGGAGAAGCCGGTGGAAGTCCGAAGACCTTGCTGAGAAGAACCACAAACTGGGCTCTGGTAACCGAGTTATCAGGGTAGAACCAGGCTATTTCCGGATTTGTCGGGTAGACGACTCCGTCGGCAACGCCTTCCTCCCAGAGCACCTTTACGTAAGGCCACGACCAGTGGATGTCGACGTCGGTGTACCACGGATCGGCCCCCGGTGAAGCACCCGCGCGGCCCGGGAACGCTCCTAGAGCCAGAGAGAGTGCAAACCAGAGAGCAGTGAAGGCTTTTCTATGGGGCAGCCGGATCCTAGAGATGAAGCAAAACCTAGAGACGAAGTTCACAGTGGGCTCCTTCATGAAACCATCCTCCGGTCCACCGCGCCCCTACAGATAATAACAGATTCCGCAGGGGATATGTCAAGTTATGGCAAATTTGGACGAAGATGTTGACAAGGAATGGAAATCCTTGTAACCTTGTGTCGCTGGCAATTACTGCCAAAGCCGCGCCCGGTCTCTAGGTCGTTGGACTGCAGCATGAGAGGAGGTGTGAATTAGCTGCGTCCGAACCCCCAAAGCTCAACATGCCACCGGCGCCCTTCGCAAGCCCTTCCCAGGCCGGGCGCGGCGCACTTGCAGGTAAAGGATTGAGGTGTAAAGTTGAGGACGATCTTAAGAAAGCACAGGCTTCTCATCATATCCGGTATCCTTGGCATTTCTGCCGCGGCCATAACCCACGCTGCCGTATCCCCGTATGTGGTCACCTCTCCAGTGGTAGTAGCAGCGCGTGACATCCGGCCATACGAAAGCATTGAGCCCGGCGACCTCAGGATCGTCGACTTCCCCCGAAAGGCCGTGCCCAAAGACCACTTCTCTGAAGCCGGATCTCTCCAGGGGGCCTACGCTTTGTCGCGCATCTTGCCGGGTCAGGTTGTCATGAGCGGACATGTGGCCCGCGGGAAGGGCGAGGTGGGGCTGTCGGTGGACCTGGAGCCGGATATGAGGTGCGTGTTTGTCCCGGCAGGAGAGGAGCGGGCAGTCGGCGGGCTCATTAAACGCGGCGAGAGAGTTGACATCGTGTTTACCCCGAAAGGAGTGACCTATGCCGCGATAGGCGGAGGACAACCTTCGTTGATAGTCAGGTCACTCCTGGTTGTTGAGGTCTGTCGCCGGCCATCTTCAGGGGAGTTTGCCGGCGTTGTTGTGCTTGCAAGGAAGACCGAGGCGGAAGCCATCGCTACCGGCATAGAGACATGCGCTGTGAGCCTGCTTCTTGCACCCAAGGAGCTTTTAGTGAACGAGAGCGTGCCCGGGACGGAGGCCTGGCTGCCGTGATGACCGATAGTCCCCTTGTGCTGGTAGGCGGTGACGTCCACACTGAGAGAGCCGTCTCGGCCCGGTGGCCGAAGGCCAGGATCGGAGGCACTTTTCGAGACCTTTCCCTACTGGAGTATGTTGCATCCGGGATTCGTCCCGACATAGTAGCGGTTGATGTGTCTTTGTCCCCTCGCGGCGAAACCCTGGAAGCGTGGACTGTCCGGTTCAAATCAGCCTATCCGTCATCGACGGTGACCGTGATAGATGGCTCTTCCAACAGGGTAAGCGAGGATATCGGCGAGGTTCCGGGTCTGACCACAGTCTTGGGGTCCCAAACGGTCGTCATCTGGAGCCCCAAGGGTGGAGTGGGCAAGACCTTCCTTTCAACCAATCTGGCATGCGCCGCTTCCCTCGTGACCGGCGGTAACGCAGTGCTCCTCGATATGGACTTGTGCTCGGGAGATGTGGCCGTCCACCTGGACCTCTTGGACGGACCGGCGATCACTGACTTAATCCCAGTTCTGCCGGATATCCGGCCCGAAGGCCTAGATAAGTACGCGCGCAGGCACGGGCCCTCAGGCCTGAATGTTATCTGTGGACCCAGGCAGCCGGAACTCTGCGACCTGGTTACCCCGGAAGTTGTCAGGACGGTGTTGACCCTCGCATCCAAACGTTGGGGGCTTACCTACGTGGACACTCCGCCGGACATGGCTTCCGATGTGGTCGGCGAGTGTGTCGACGCGGCCACCAAGATCGTCCTGGTAACCACTCAGGACGTCGCTTCGCTCAAGCAATGCCGCTCGGCCCTGGAGATCTTCACGAAACTGGGCATTCCCGTTTCTGCCATGGCAGTGGTAGTGAACAGGGCTTCTAAGGACTCTCTTATGCCCCTGCAAAAGGTGGAGGAGTTCCTCGGCGTAGAGCTTGCCGGGGCAGTTCCTGAAGACCGGAAGGCAGCCGAACGGTCAGTCTTCGAGGGTCGTCCACTAGCCCTGATTTCCAAGAACGAGATTTCTGAGGCGGTGTGGAGCATCTTGGACCACCTATCTCCGGGGCTGGGCAGAGCGTCATCGAACAAGAAAACTCCGCGAAGGAGGGGGTTATTCTGGTGAGCCTCATAAAGAAGCTCGAATCGTCTCCTCACCGGACCATAGGGGGCGCGAGAACGGCCAGGGAGCGGTCGCTGGAAGATGTGATAGAGACCGTGAGGGAGAGGGTTCTCGAGAATCACGCGGAGCTGGTCATGGAAGCGCGGCTCTCGCGCGCCAAGAGGAACGAAGTGCTGGCCCTGGTCTCGGAACTAATAGTGTCAGGAGACCTGTATGTGGGGCGCCTCACCCGAAAAGACCTGGCTGAGAGGATCGTTCAGGAACTTTGCGGCCTTGGGCCCATTGACGAGTTCCTGGACGACCCAACGGTGACAGAGATAATGGTAAACGGCCCATACGAGGTCTACATAGAGCGAGACGGAGTTATCTACAAGACATCGGCTCAATTCGCCGATGAACGGCATGTCCTCGAACTCATAAACCGCATTGTGGGAAGCGCCGGCAGAAGAGTGGATAAGTCTTCGCCGTACGTAGACGCCAGGCTTCCCGACGGATCGCGGGTGAACGCCGTGATTCCTCCACTGTCCTTGACCGGCCCTGTGCTGACCATCAGGCGGTTCCCGAGGCGGTACTCAACGTTGGACGAGCTGATCGCCCTAGGCACGATAACTCCCCAAGCGGCCGAGTTTCTCAGGGAATGCGTTGAAGCGAGGCTCGACATCGTGATCTCAGGCGGGAGCGGTACCGGGAAGACAACTACAATGAACGTGCTCGCCAACCTTTTTCGTGAGGATGAGAGAGTCATTGTGATCGAGGATTCGTCGGAGCTGAAGCTGTCCCTGAGCCATGTGATATACCTTCAGACCAGGCCGGAGAGCGTTGAAGGGAAAGGGAAGGTCACGATACGGGACCTCCTTCGAAACGCCCTCCGCATGAGGCCCGACCGCATTATCATCGGCGAGTGCCGCGGCGTCGAGACTTTCGACCTGATTGCCGCCATGAATACGGGGCACGAAGGCTGTCTGAGCACCGTTCACGCGAACTCAACTCGTGATTGCCTCGCGCGCCTGGCCGCCATGGCCCTGATGGCCCAAGAGTCCGTGCCTCTAAGCGTCTTGGAGGCTTGGATCGGGTCAGCCGTTGACGTCATCGTGCAGCAGGCGAGAGTGGATAGCGGAGCGAGACGCGTCGTCGAGATATCGCTCGTCGGCGTTAGCGGCGGGAGAATTGAGACGGCCACCGTCTATGACGTGGAGAACAGGCCGGGATCTGACGAGTGGCCAGAGTTCTTCAACGGGAAGCTCCGCCGCGACGCAGCCGAGAGACTCAAAAAAGCCCTCAAAGGCCTGAACGGGGGAGATGCCTCCTGAACAACGTGAGCAGTATTCTGGCGGCGGCCGCAGTATTCGCAGCCTCACTATATATAGGAAGCCTCAGGGATCCCACGCATTCCTCTGTGCTTCGCCGCGGCACGAGGTACGGGCCTACACGTCGTCTACCCGTTGCAGGTGCACTCAAGGCCGTATCGCTCCTCAACCGGAGATGCGAGCCGCACGTATGGGAGGAGGTCTTCTACTCCCTGGCGTTCCGCCTAAGAGCAGGTGAAGCTCTTTCCCAGGCGGTCCGGGGAGTGTCGGAAGAAGGCTCGACTCCCGCTCATGAATCGCTCAGAAGGGTTGTGAGGGCTTACGAGGCGGGAGTCCCACTGGCACAGGCGTTTCACAGCCATGCGAGCGGAGCGGAGATGGAGAGACTGGCGGCAACAGTGGAGACCGGGGTTTCCGCGGGCAGTGACTTGCCGTCTCTCTTGTGTCACAGCGCAGAGGTGCTCAGCAGAAAACGGTCTTTGGTCAAAGAGGCCCAAGCCAAGATCACCGAGTCGCGGATAACTGCGGTTCTACTGATAGCCCTTCCCTGGATCATAGGTGGAATCACATACTTTTACGACCCGGCGCTAATCGGCCAGGGGGTCTCGAGCCCGAGAGGGCGGGCAATCCTGCTGTTCTCGCTAGCGTTATGGCTCGTGGGTGTGGTCCTTATCGCTGCAACGCTTTCCACAATCACCCGGGGGAGGAGGGGTTGAGATAGAGCGCTTCTTGGGGCCGCTTTCATTCGGTGTATCTGCGGCATTCTTCGGGCTCTGGGTGCTCAGAGCCGATCTCAGGCGCATGGGGTTTGCTGCGCCGAGACAGGCAGCTCCTGATGGATTTCGCCGGACCTTCCCTCGTGTGCGGAGAGCTTTGCCGTGGTCTACTTTGGCCTTGGTGGCTTGCGCTATGCTCGGCCGGAGCGGGCTCTTCGGCCTAGCCCTGGCTTGGGTAGCGCACCGGCTGGTTAGGGACCATAGGCGTCTGAAAAGGCAGCAAGAGCTACGCCGCGAGTGGCCGTTTCTCATCGAAAGCATGGCCGTCGCCGCGTTGTCCGGCATGGGTCCGGGAGACGCGTTCCAGGCCGCTGCTCAACGGGCGCGCGGGCCAATGAGAGAAGAGACCGAAAAGGTAGTGCTGCGTCTGGCCGGAGGCGCAAGCCTGAGCAGGGCATTGAGCGCCATGGAAGGCTGCGGGCTTCCCGAAGTGAGGCGTTTGCGGGCTCTTGTTTCCCAGTGCGAGATACTGGGAACCCCGGTTGCCGACATGCTGAAGCAGCTTTCTGACGAGGGGTATGCAGAAGAAAGGCGGGCGATGGAAGAGAGGTTCAATGCTCTTCCGATCAAACTCTCGGCCATCACCGTTTTCTTCTTACTTCCACCCGTTCTTGCGGTTTCAGTTATGCCTCATATACTCGCCTTCATTGAGGCGGGATGGTAAGCGTATCTCGTCTATCACCGGATAGGGAGGTGAAAAGGTGACTGCATTGTACGTTCGTACTCGGATCTGGTGGGACAGGGCGCTGTCACGCCTTGCGAAGATCTGGTCGGATGAACAGGGGGCCACGGTCGCGGAATACGCCCTCGTACTCGTCATCGTAGCTGTCGCCCTCATCACTGTCCTGACCGACCTCAGGGCTGCACTGGAAGACAAGATAAACGGCATCATCTGCGAGATCAGAGGAGTAAACCCGTGAGAAGACTGCGCGCGGTATGGAGCGAGACTCGCGGACAAGCCCTGGTCGAGTTCAGCCTCGTCGTGTTCTTGCTGGTGGTGATCCTCTTCTCAATCCTGGAAGGAGGGCTCGTGATCAATGCCAAGACTGTCCTCACTTCTGCCGCCAGAGAGACGGCCAGGGTCTGCGCCGTCGAGGGTGGGAGGACGCCTGGGGCCCTCCAGAGGCTCAGCGACAGCCTTACGGCGGGAGGCATTGATCCCGATGAGGTGACGGCCCTTATTTCTCCAGGCCAGGCCATCTACGGCACCACCATACGGGTGGAACTCCATTACGACTACAAAGTGGTGAGCCCTGTTGTAAGGGCAATCGTGGGAAACTCGATTCCCCTGACATCCAAGGCGGTGACCAGAAGTGAGTTCGTTCCGAGGTAGCGTAAAGCGGAGAGGAGGTTTCCGGCCGGGACTGCGCTTGCTCCCGACATCCGAGGACGGCGCGGTCCTGGCCCTGGTCGCCGTCTTCCTGCCTGTTGCGGTCCTCACCGTGGGTATGGTACTGGACCTGGGTATAGTGTACTTCGCCAAGAGGGCTGTTCAAGGAGCATGCGACCTAGGTGCTCTGGCGGGAGTCATCGAACTCGATTGGGACGCGTTGGCCTTGGGAGATGTGCGCATTGACCCCACCATGGGACAGGCGAAGGCAGTTCAAGTCGCAAGTGAGAACGTCTACGCCTTGGGAGGCGTCATCCGCGAGGCTTCCATTTCGGCTCATGTTCTCAACGCACCGGACCGGGAAGAACCCACAGTGCGAGTGGAATGCTGCTTCAAGGTCAGAGCTCACTTCCTTGGGTTTCTTCCCGGGCTCGGTGAGGGCATCTCGTGCTCCGTTTCTTCAGAAGGCTCAGTCGTGAGGAGAACGAAATGGTAGGAGGAGTGGTAGGATAATGGCTCTGGCCGGACCCGACAGGGAACTTGATTCCGATCATGTGCTGTCTTACACTCAAGACGGTAGTACGCTCGTATGTGTAAGACGCGAGGTGATTCCGGTGACCGTAGTGAAGTTATCGAACAAGGGACAACTGGTGATTCCAAGCGAGATCAGGGACAAGTACAACCTCTCCAAGGGAGACAGATTCTTGGTGAGAGACATAGGAGGGAAGATAGTGTTGGAACCACTTCCGCGGCACCCGTTGCTGGAATTGAGAGGCGCTTTCAAATCGAAAGCGAGCGCGGTGGACTTGCTCCTACGTGAGCGGGAGGAGGACCGGATCAGGGAGGATGGCAAACATAGCTGGTAGGTACGTGCTCGACAGCTCTGCCCTCATCGCGTTCCTCTGGGACGAAGCCGGCGCCCAGACGGTCGAAGACATCCTGGTAGAGGAAGACGCGGAAGTGTTCATGAGCGTGGTCAACTTGGGAGAGGTTATATACATCGTGCACAGGCTGGCCGGCGAACAGACTGCCGCCGCAGTTGAAACCAAGGTTTTTGAGACGCCCAAATTGCGGGTCATTGACGCGACCTGGCCAAGGGTGAAACATGCCGCGGGGATCAAAGTGGACGGAAGACTCTCCTTTGCCGACTGCTTCTGCGTGGGGCTCGCTCAAGAGAAAGAAGCCGTGCTGGTGACCTGCGATCGCGAGTTTGAGCGGCTGGAGCAACAAGGTAAGGTTGCAGTCCTGTGGCTGCCGGGAGGGGAACGCAGCAGCTGACCAGTCAAGGACGGTATTGTGGGGCTACGGACACCTTCCGGTCTCATTTCGAATCCAGGTTATTCTCCACAGCTCCACCTCGCGAAAGTCAGACCACACCACAAACTAGGATACCTGACCCCATCGAGTACCCGGAAAAGCTGGAGAAGGCAGAGTGTCTTGCATGATCTGAACTAGTGTCAGTGTAACTTTACTGTAGGAGTTTTTGGAGGTTGGTGGTTAGCAGATAACGAAAGAGACCCCACCGTCCTTGCTGGGACGAGTGTTAACACTCGAGAGGTGAGGTCTCATGCAAATTGTACAA
>DUSU01000040.1 GCA_012842425.1 Candidatus Fermentithermobacillaceae bacterium
CCACTAAGAGGGGCGTCGCGCCATCCCTAGGACCTCGGCTCCAAGAAGCCGCTCCGACCTTACATCGCCTCAGGCGCCGATATGCCCGCTATCCTTAGCGCGTTGGCAAGCACGATCTGGCAGAGCCGTGCCAGGTAGAGCCGCGCTTCGGTAAGGGCCTTGTCGTCGCCTATTACCCTGCACCTCGTGTAGAAGGAGTGGAACGCCGTCGCTACATCGGTCATGTATTTGATGAGCCTGTGAGGCTCCCTGGCCTCGGCGATCTCGTGGACCTCCTCGGGAAAGGCCGCCAGGATCTTCATGAGGGCGACCTCCGACGGGTCCTTAAGCAGCGAGAAGTTGACCTCAGTGGGCCCTACCGAAAGCGCGGCGCCGCCCTCTTTCGCCTGCCTGAAGATGCTGGCTATCCTCGCATGGGCATACTGGACATAGTACACCGGGTTTTCGTTTGATTGGAGCCTCGCGAGGTCAAGGTCGAAATCCAGGTGGCTCTCGGGCGACCTCATAAGGAAGAAGAACCTGGCCGCGTCCTTGCCGACTTCCTCAAGGAGCTCTTCCATGGTGATGAACTCGCCCCCACGCTTTGACATCTTGACTGCCTGGCCGCTTCTCTGAAGCCGGACCATCTGGACAATGAGGATCTCAAGGACGTCGCTGGAGTAGCCGAGCCCCATGAGACCGGCTCTCAAGCGATCCAGGTAACCGTGATGGTCGGGGCCCAATATATCTATGAGGAGCTCATAGCCTCTCTCCAGCTTGTTCTTGTGGTAGGCGAGGTCCGGCACGATGTAGGTGGCGGTTCCCTTCTCGTCGGACTTAAGGAGCACGCGGTCTTTGTCGTCGCCGAACTCGGTTGACTTAAACCACAAGGCTCCGTCTTTCTCATAAGTAAGACCTTTGACCTTCAGGAGTTCCACGACCTGCATGTAGGCGTTTCCTTCCCTGAGGCTCCTTTCGGAGAACCAGGTATCGTACTTGAGCCCGTACTCAAGGAGTACTCTGCGCTGGTCAGCAACTATGCGCTCAACCGCGTACTTGCCCAAGAAATCAAGGCGCGCCTCGGGATCCATCGCTAAGACCTCGTCGCCCCGGGCCTCGTTCAGCTCCCGGGCAATATCCAGAAGGTATTCACCGTGGTATCCGCCTTCGGGCACCTCGGCGTCTTCACCCCTTACCTGCCTGAGGCGGGCCTCAAGCGACGCAGCGAGTCTCCTCACCTGGTTCCCGGCGTCGTTGATGTAATACTCCCTGTGTACTTCATAGCCGGACACCTGCATGAGCGAAGCCAGGCAGTCGCCGACGGCGGCAGCACGCGCGTTCACAACGTTCAGAGGACCGGTGGGGTTGGCGCTCACGAACTCAATGAGCACCTTCTTGCCCTTGCCGTAGCCGGTGCTCCCGTAAGAAGGCCCTTCCGCCCAAATGCGGGCCATGGCAGGCTCAAGCCAGCTCCTGTCCAGGAAGAAGTTGAGGAAGCCGGGGCCTGCGATATCTACCTGCCTGATAGGCGAATTATCCAGGTCCACATATCTTACGATGACTCCGGCGACCGACCGCCCGTCGGTCCTTATCTCCCTGCCAATCTGCATCGCCACCCCGGTGGCGAAGTCGCCCAGTTCGGGACGAGAAGGCGTTTCGATCTTTATGTCTGGGTTGAGCTCCGGAGGGAACTCGCCCTTTTCCTTGGCCTTGGATATGGCACGTGCGATCCGCCCAATGATATCCCTCTTGACCTCACCCAGCACGCTATAAGTGGCATCCACCGCTACATTTCTCCCTTCAGGCTTTGGCGCCCGCCGGTTCTGCCCGGTCTCTATCCGGCGCCAGGAGTAAGAGACATTCCCTGACAATGGCCGCGGCCAAAAGCCCGGTCTGGCCTGTTGTGTCGTAAGCGGGAGCAACCTCAACCAGGTCCGCGCCCACGATGTTCAGACCGGCGAAGAGGCTTACGGCGTCCAAGATCTCCTGTGAAGTCACCCCTCCGGGTTCCGGCACTCCAGTACCGGGGGCAAACGCAGGGTCGACTACATCAATATCGATTGAAAGGTATACCGGGCACCCTCGTATCTTAGGAAGTATTGCGCGAATTGGTTCCAATACTCTGTAAAAGTGAACTTCTGAAAGCCCTCTTGCCCTTTCGAGCTCATGAAGCTCTGCGGATCTTATCCCGACTTGATAGAGTCTCCCCGGACCCAAGACATCGATCACCCTGCGCATCACCGTGGCGTGAGAAAGAGGGGTGCCGGTGAACTCCTCTCTGAGGTCGGCATGGGCGTCCATATGGACCACGACCAGGTCGGGATAGCGCTCGGCCATGGACTCGACCAGCGGGTAAGTGACCAGGTGCTCCCCTCCGATAGCCATAAAGCGCTGCCCTTCAGCGAGAAGGTCTGACGATGCGTGCCGGATCACAGACAGCGCGTCCTTCACCGATCCGAGTGGCAGCACAAGGTCTCCCAGATCAACGTAGTTCAGCTCGTGCAGCGTACGGTTCTGGCGGAGTGAATACAGCTCCAGTGCGTGAGAGGCCCTCCGGGCAGCCGACGGGCCAAAACGGGTGCCGGGACGGAAGGACGTAGTCTCGTCCAGCGGCACTCCGAATATGGCTACAGGAGCCCTTTCATCTGTGGAAGACCATAGGAACCTATCGGGCCTAGCCCAGGTAAGAGCCGAATCTCCGGCCAACTAGACGTCCCTCCAGAGTCTCGCGCAAAGTCGCTTAACGGGCGTACACATTCTTGGCCACTTCAGGGGACAGCACAAAGGCCCTCCTGTGGATCTCGGGCGAGTAGTACCTGAAAGCAATGCCTTCGGGCTCCCGTACCGGCTCGCTGGGGTCAGACCCAAGGGTCGCGCAGGTATAGCTCCAGAAACCTCCCGGGTACGTGGGCATCGGCCCCGTGTAGAGCTTGGCGACCGGGAACACATTCGAGATCCGCCCAAACACCATCTGCACTATGTCGGGCATGAAGATGGGGTTCTCCGTCTGTGCCGCCATCATCCCGCCCGGGCGAAGGGCTCCCTTTATCGACCGGTAGAACTCCTCACGGAAAAGGGCTTCACCGGGTCCGATGGGGTCGGTGGAGTCAACGATGACCACGTCGTACTCCTCTTTGGCCTGCGCGACGAAGTCCAGCCCGTTGGCAATGACCACCCTTGCCCTCGGGTCGCTGAACCCGGTGTTCCACTGGGGCAGGAACCTCTTCGACGCCTCGATAACGCCTTCGTCAATATCTACAAGAGTCGCGCGCTTAACCGTCTTGTGCTTGAACACTTCTCGCAGCGAACCGCCATCTCCGCCCCCGACGATGAGTACTTCTTCAGGGTTGGGATGAGCAAGGAGAGGAACGTGCACCAGGCATTCATGGTAGATGTGCTCGTCGATTTCGGTTGTCTGAATCACATCGTCCAGTACAAGGATGCGGCCCAGAGCGTCCGTGTCGTATACCGCCAATTCCTGGAACTTGGTGTTCTCCTTATGTACAATAGACTTAACTTGGACCGATAGCCTGACGCCGGGTATCCACTCCTCGGTGAACCAAAGTTCCACTGCACTCACTCCTCGTACCCAGAAAAGTCCGGAAAACATCGAACGCATTATACCAGATATGGGTTGCGGACAAAACTTAGAGGGAGACGTGGGCATTTTGCCCGCGACCTCTTCTTAGCAATGTGAGTAGCCGCATCTCGGCGGGAGTGGGGATATTGTCTGGAGAGCGAAAGGACGTCCCGAATAGGGTTTGGAGGACACGCAAGGCCGGACGCTTCTCTGGGATGACTGTTAAGTCCGGAATCGTCTTAGCCCTAAAGACGCTCTTTTTCGCGGGGCTTTTGTTTGTCACGGTGTTTCTGGGTCTGGTCCTGTTCCTTCCGCTTCCCAAGGCGCCGGTCCCGCAAGCTACCAAGGTGTATGACATAAAGGGCCGGCCCGTCTCATCGCTCTTTGTTGAAAACAGGACCGTGATTCCCTCATCTGAAATACCTGATGTCCTTAAGAAGGCCGTCGTTGCCGTGGAAGACATGCGCTTTTACTCCCATCACGGGTTCGATATACAAGCGATAGGCCGCGCCGTCATCAGAAACCTAAAGGCAGGCGAGATCCGCGAAGGCGGCAGCACGATAAGTCAGCAGCTGGCCAAGAACTTGTTTCTCACCCACGAACGAACCCTGCGGAGGAAGTTGATCGAGCTCGTATACACGCTGAAGCTGGAAATGCGGTACACGAAGGACGAGATCCTTACCGGGTACATCAACGAAATATACTGGGGACACGGCTTCTGGGGTTGTGAAGTAGCGGCCCGGGGGTATTTCGGTAAGAGCGCCAAAGATTTGAACCTCGCTGAGGCGGCCCTCTTGGCGGGCATCATACGGAGCCCCGAGTACTACTCGCCCTACCACAACATGGAGCGGGCCATTGAACGGCGGGCGGTCACCCTGGCCCTCATGAGGGAACAAGGCTACATAACGCCTGAGGAAGAAGCCGAAGCCAAGGAGGAACCCGTGAAACTGGCGGGCCTGCCGGAGAGCGCGGCACCCTACTTCGTGAGTTACGTGGTGGCCGACATCGGCACGCGTCACCCGGAGATAGCCAAAGACATCTACAGGGGCGGCTACCAGATCTACACCACCCTCGACCTGGACATGCAGAAGGCAGCCGAAGAAGCGTTTGAGAAGTACATGCCCAAGGGCGAGAAGGACTCTCAGGGGATCACTCAGCCTCAGGGAGCTCTGGTAGCCATGGACCCTGCCACCGGGTACATAAAGGCGCTCATAGGTGGAAGGAATTGGGAGGAGACACAGCTCAATAGGGCATACCAGGTGAAGCGCCAGCCGGGGTCGGCTTTCAAGATCTTCCTTTATACTGCTCTGGTTGACATGAAACACCCGGTCACCGAGACCAAGACGTGCGAACCGGTTGACTACCCGGGCGCAGCCTCGGGTGATAGGTACAGGCCCGTAGACTACGGTAGAAACCCGTATCACTATTCGCCGCTCACCATGAGGACTGCGGTGGCCATTTCCGACAACGTTGTAGCCACACGCTGGGCGCAGGAGATTGGGCCGTCCACCATCGCAAGCTATGCGGCCAAGATGGGGATCAAGAGCCCGCTTGAGCCGACCATCCCGCTGGCCCTTGGAGCTTCGGAAGTAACACCGCTCGAGATGACAGTCGCGGCGGCAACACTTGCGGCGGGAGGGGTACGACCAGAGCCGCTACTGGTACTCAAGCTCGTCGACCCTTCGGGGATTGTGATTGAGGAGAACACCGTGAAGCGCACTCCGGTCCTCGACGAAGGAACGGCGTACATTGTGACCAGCCTTCTCCGCTCGGTATTCGCTCCCGAGGGGACGGCGTCCGGGCTCGAGGCGTTCCTGGGGAATAGGCCCGTTGCCGGCAAGACCGGCACCACCGACGGCGAGCGGGAAGCCTGGTTTGTGGGTTATACCCGGGACCTGGCGTGTTCGGTATATGTGGGATGGGACAACAGGGAGAAATCCCTCCCGGGGACAGGGGCGGCCGTTGCCGGGCCGGTGTGGGCGGCGTTCATGGGCAGCGCCCACCGGAACATCCCCGTAAAGGACTGGGACCTACCTAAAAACGTTACATGGGCGGCAGTCTGCACCGAAACGGGTCTCCTCGCGGGACCTACGTGCTACCCCCGGCATTATGAGGTGTTCCGCAAAGACGCGATGCCTCCGGTTGACAGCACCAACCATTTCAGGATACCCGGGTGGCTCAGGGGGATCCTCTTTCCCGAGTTCTCCCTGCCGTGGACCTCTCCCCGTCAGAACGAGGAACCTGAAGAAGTACAAGAAAACCGGGGGAGGGCTCCTATGGTTTATCCCATAGAATCCCCCGTCCCCGGCCCGTCCGCCTATACCGGTCCACCCGGACCGTCGCCGTAAACTTTGCCTTCGTCTACTTGTCCGGTCTTCTGTCGCCTTAACTTGCCCTAGTTCGAGGCTTCGTCGAGAATCACCTCTAGCACGATCTCTTGACTGCCCCGGAGGACTTTCACCTTAAGCGTTTCTCCGGGAGACCTCTCCGACAGGTAGGCCTGGATGGCTGCCACCTTGTTCACCTGTATTCCGGCGAGCTCCACGATGATGTCCCCGTCTTTCATCCCCGCTTTCTGGGCAGCGCCGCCCGCTTCAACCCGGTAGACATATACGCCGCGGTCGATCTTAATGGACGGGTTGTTCCTGCGGACGATCTCTTTGTCGACGAGCCTTACACCCATCATCGCTCTCCGGACTCGTCCGGTCGCGATGATCTCTTCGGCCACTCTCTTTACCTGGTTGGAGGGGATGGCAAAACCCATGCCCTCAACATCCGAGGAAGCGAGTTTCATTGAGTTAAGGCCTATGACTTCGCCCTTGGCGTTCACGAGAGGCCCTCCGCTATTGCCGGGGTTAATCACCGCGTCGGTTTGGATGAGCCTGATGGCCGAATCCTGGCTGATGTTCAGTATCCTGTCGACGCCGGAGATAATGCCTGCGGTGACGGTGCGGCTGAACTCCATCCCCAGAGGGTTCCCTATGGCCACGGCCAGCTGCCCGATCTTCACGCTGTCAGAATCGCCGAAGGTGGCCGTGGGAAGGCCCGTGGAATCGATCTTAATAACTGCAAGGTCGGTAGACTTCTCTGCGCCAACCAACTTGGCAGGGAAGCTGCGCCCGTCTGCCAGAAAAACCGTGAGCGTCCTGGCGTTGGCAACCACATGCTCATTTGTGACGATGTAGCCGTCCTCAGAGATTATGAGGCCGGTGCCGCCCGTATCCTGTAGGTACTCCCTTCCAAACCAGTCGTATCCTATGGCCGCCTGGTTGGTAATACCTACGACTGCCGGGCTCACTTGCTGGGCGACAAGCATAATCGCCGCATAAGGGTCCTGGAGGTCCTCGGCATTCAGATAGACGGGAGCGGGCACTATCGCCGAGGTACCGGGATTAGAGGAGCCCAGGGAGAGGTTTCCCGTCCTATACATCAGGATCTGAGGGGCGATGCCCAGAACAAGGAATCCCCCGATCACGGCGCCTACGATCCCGACCATGAGATATGACCAGAAAGACGGCCTCTTCTCGCGCACCGGAACATCGTAATCCATGAGAACGCCCTCCTTCGTGTCCCGCTTTGTTTGAGATGTACACTGCATTCAGGAATTATCCGGAAGCTACTGCCTAAGCATTCCCGATGTATATGGCCACAAGAACCTTGCGTAGAACACTTGTATCTGAAATGAGTGTATCAAACCGCCCTGTCCACGGGTTTGAACAATGTTTTAATGCTTATTCCGCGTGTGCGATCTAGAGGGAAAGGAAGGAAAAGCGGTAGTAAGTGTACGGCCGCGGCTTGAAGATGAGGATTCCGGATCAGTCAGGACCTCAGTCAGGACGGACTTCCACTTGGGCCCCGAGGCCTCTCAGCTTCTCGTCCACCATCTCATAGCCCCTCGAGATGATCTCGAGCCCGTAGACCTCGGTAGTTCCATCGGCCGAAAGCCCGGCTATCATGAGGCTGGCGCCCGCCCTTAAATCGTTTGCCTTCACAGGAGCGCCCACAAGCCTCGGGACGCCTTCGACAATGGCCGTCTTGCCTTCGACCTTGATCTTTGCCCCCATCTTGACGAGCTCCGAAACGTAGCCGAGCCTATTGTCGTAGATGGACTCCTGGACAACGCTGACGCCTTCGGCCCGGGAGAGCACCGCCACGAGAGGTTGCTGGGCGTCCGTCGGAAACCCCGGATAGGGCAAGGTTTTCACGTTAAGCCCCCTGGGCCGTTCGGGTCCCAAGACCCTTACGTAATCGCCGTTTTCCTCGATTATCGCACCTGCTTCGCGGAGTTTGGCGCTCACAGGCTCGAGGTGCTTCGTGATGACATTCTTCACGGTAACGTCGCCGCCGGTCGCGGCCGCCGCCATCATGTAGGTATCGGCCTCAATGTCATCCGGGATAACGGAATGGGATGTACCCGTAAGGCTCTTTACGCCTCTGATGCGCACGACGTCCGTGCCGGCGCCCAGCACCCGCGCGCCCATGGCGTTAAGGAAGTTGGCCAAGTCGACAACGTGCGGTTCTTTGGCGGCGTTCTCAATGACGGTTGTACCTTCGGCCCGACATGCCGCGAGCATGATGTTGATGGTCGCCCCTACGCTGGGGAAATCGAGATACACGGGAGAACCTACCAGTTTCTTGGCCCTGAGCCTCACTACACCGCCCTCGACGGCGACCTCCGCGCCCAAAGCCCTGAACCCCTTGAGGTGCTGGTCCACGGGACGGGGGCCTATGTCGCAACCGCCGGGCAAGCCTACTTCCGCCTGACCGAATTTGGCCAAGAGGACTCCCATGAGGTAGTAGGAGGCGCGCAACTTCCTGACGAGGTCGTAAGGTGCGACGTGCGAGACAAACCCGTTGGGGGCAACGGTCATGGTGCTTCCGTTCATGGAAACAACCGCGCCTAGGTCCTTGAGTATTTCGGCAAACACAGCCACGTCGTTTATCCTGGGGATGTTCTCGAGCGTGCTGGTTCCTTCGCCTAAGAGAGCAGCAGGGATTATAGCAACAGAGGAGTTCTTTGACCCCCCTATGGTAACCTCACCTTGAAGCCGGCACCTTCCGCGTATTACAAGCTTCGACATGTTCGACAGTCTCCTACCCCGTCATGCATCTAGTCCTACAATACGGCACGGCGCTGCGCATTCCTGCGTGGCATGGCAAACGGGCTGCAAGAAGATGCTGCCAAAAGGCGCCTTTCCGCTTACTCGTAGAAGCCCAACGGGTTCTTGGCTGTCCCGTTTATCCACACCTCAAAGTGCAGGTGAGGGCCTGTAGACCTGCCGGTAGAGCCTACGTAGCCGATGACCTGACCTTTGGTTACCGTCTGTCCGAGCTCCACCGCGATCTTGCTGAGGTGAGCGTACCGGGTCTCCTTGCCTCCGCCGTGATCTATCTTGACGAGATAGCCGTAACCACCGTTCCATCCGGCGAAACTAACCATTCCCGAATCGGCTGCAAGGACTTCGGTACCGGTATTGGCTGCTATGTCCACTCCCTCGTGCATGGTGCCCCAGCGCCAGCCGAAGTGGGAGCTGATCGTCCCCTGAGTGGGCCATACCATATCATCGGAACCCATAGCCGGGACTTGCTTGGATCCGCGGGATATTTTCCTCGTTACGGGATACGAGAGTATCTTCTCACTCAAGGTCACCCTGGAGATCTCCTTGCCGTTCTCCCTCATGATCTCCTGGGTGACTTCCTTGGAACCATTCTTGCCTGCCTGGATGACCTTCTCCTGCCAAGGCCACAGGCTGTCGTCGTAACTCACTTCGACGGAATACGGTATCGACACTGTGTACGTGACGACTTCACGCGATGCCAAAGTTATGTACGGGTCGGGAACGACTAAGTTTATCTTCTGACCTATTTGTAGGAGGTCGGGATTGATTGTGGGGTTGGCCTTCAATATATCTTCAAGCGTAAGGCCGTTGGCATTGGCGATGGCCCAGAGGGAATCTCCCCTCTTGACCTCATAGTTCATTACCTTGTCCGTGCCTCTCGTCAGGATCCTTACTGCCTCCTCGCGGGTCCGGAACATTGAGGTGGAAACATTCTTAGGCTCAAGTGAAACATTTTCCTTAATGAGGACTTCCTCAATAACCTTTTGATTGGAAGTTTCGATCTCCGCTATGTAGTTGGCCCTGAGATCGGCCAGAACGCCTCTCGCCTCTTCCTCGGAGTTAAGGGCGACTATGTCTACTCCTTCCACCGAGATGACGTATCCCTGGGCAACAAAACACACCTTGCTCCGGATGGCCTCGGCGAGCTCCTCATCGGTACTGAGGACAATGTCTTTCGGCGGGCGGTCCAGCTTCTCCGAAGTGACTTCGCAGTCGAGTACCACGTCTACTCCCGCACCTTGCCCCTCAGCCTCTAGCAGGCGGTCGACAATCTCTTTGTGGAGTTCCGGAGTCTCCGTATAGCCGACGGTCTCATCGCCGACTTTAACGGCATAAACGGGTGTGGTGTTCATTCCCCTGACGAGCACAATCACCAGGACTGCGGCAAGAGCTACTCCGAAGAACCATGGGCGCACTCGGAGTTTGGAGAGGGGGCGCCTGCGCCTTACGGGCCCCTTGAGGCCAAGGCTGTGCAAGCGATATATGTTCTTGTTCATCCTAACCTTTGATAGCTCTCTCTCCGCGTCCATTTCGACCGACCCGCACCCCGATTAGTGGTAGTAGACTTAATATCGGAAACTCTTTGCATAGTCTTACCAAGTGAAGCGGCTTCGAACCAAAACATGATATTCGAACCAGCCCGTCCGATCTCCTTCTACGTTTGAGCGAGTATTGCTAGGGAATATTGCGCAAGAAGCGCATGCTCAAGACGCTTTTTCATGAACTCGCACGAGAGGGAATCGGGCCTCAGGAGATCGCCGGTTGAATAGGCCGCCCTGGCGTGGCAGCCGCCGCCGCAGAGATATCGGGCCCAGCAGGAAACGCAATCGGGTTTCATGGGTACGCGGGACATGCAGAAACGTGTCATGAGGTCCTTACGGTGTATGCCGTCTCTTATGCTGCCCATTGAGAACTCTTGTCTTCCGACCAGCTGGTGGCAGGGGAAGATCTCTCCTTCAGGCGTGACGGCTACATATTCGTAGCCGGCGCCGCACCCGGTCATCCTCCGCTCCTTGCAGAGCCCGTGCTGGAGGCCCAGGTTGAAGTGGTAGAACTCGAAGGGGTCATTTCGCCGGTGACAATCCAGCCAGAACTCGACGAGCCGGGCATATGACTTGTCGGCCGCATCAAGATCTTCCCGGGAAAGCCCCCAGGGTCCTTCGCCGACCGCCGGTTCCAGGGATATGTATCTAAAGCCCTCGTTGTAGAGGGACTTCACATCCTCGTCGAAATCGAGGTTGTGCTTGGTGTAGGTTCCACGAATGAAGTAGCCCTTTCCGCCGTTCATCTCTACGGCGGCTTTCGCCCGTTCGAGCGCCCTTGAATATGAGGGGTGGCCGCCGCGCGTCTTCCGCATCCGGTCGTGGACCTCGCTCCTGCCGTCGATGCTGAGGATCAGACTGACGCCGTGGTCCACCAGGAATGCGATTTTCTCGTCGTCTAGAAGAACGCAGTTGGTGGTAAGGGTGAAGCGGAACTCCTTTCCGCGTTTCGCCCCCTCGCGCAGGGCATAGAGGAGCACCGCCTTAACCGTATCGAAGCACAGGAGGGGCTCGCCGCCGAAGAAGTCCACATCCAGGTACTTTCTATCTTTGGAAGCCTCGAGGAGATAATCAATCGCGGCTTTGCCGGTCTCTTCGCTCATAAGAGAAGGCGTTCCGCCAAACAACCCTTGGGAAGCAAAGCAATACTCGCAGGCAAGATTGCAGTCGTGGGCGATATCCAGGCACATGGACTTGAGTCCCGCTTCGATCGGGGAAGTAGAAACTTCCTCGATGCCTTCCTGCTCCAGGATTTCGTCGCAACCAAATAGCGTGTTGCCAAGGGCGCTCCTTAGTTCCTGCCAGGCCTCTCTTATCTCCGGCCCTGGAAATCTCTCCCCGAGCGCCGAAACGAGGTCTTCCGGCACTGCGTCACTCGCGGAGTTGCCGTCGCCTACGTCTCCGGGCCTCATCTGGACTCCGCTTTCTTGGCTTTCGCCGGCCGCACGGCTCTTGCCGGCAGATGGGTTGTCCATGAACCACTCGAGCACGGCCCGACCAATGTCATCCAGTACGTGCAGCGTCCCCGAGGCCCCGTCATAAGCGAAGTCCTTACCGCCTGCGCGGAAGACGTGTACCGTGCTTCTTAGGGCTCCGTTCGCACCCGTCACTTCAAAGGACACGGCTGGTTGGATACGGTGCACGAAGTCTTGCAGGCCGACTGGCAGGTTGACTGGCAGGCCTCGCAGTTCGGGGTTTCCTTTTTCCAGTTAGGAAAAATGACCGGGACGATGTGTTTCGGTTCCATGTCAGTTCTCCTCTCCAAACCCGTGAAGTTTACATAATATAGCACGGGTGGTTTTACAGATATGATTATATGGCGTATCAGGGACTTGGCAACACGGGTTCTAGAAGTAAGGCGGGAAAGCGCGACCGGCCCCCCGCTGCCGCAGGAAGCAAATTCCCAGGTAGACGGTTTGCTTTCAGCATGGCCAAGCGGTATAATTCGCCTACTGAACCAAATAAAATCAGGTAGAGGAAGGTGTGCCCACCTAGTGCGACGACCCTTGAGAGTCATGTCCTTCCGGGTCAAGCCTGAGGCCCCAGGAGAAGAGAAACGGCCTTGGGTGAAATGGCCTCTCATTTGCGTCGCTTTCCTCCTCTTGGGATTGGCGATCGGCCTCTACCGGACACCACCGGCAGGCAGCAGCGAAACTCCCAAGATCGGAAACACCGTAGCGGCCGATCTAGTGACCGGCGCCTCTACTCAGAATCCCGACACCCAGGCACAGAGCTCAGACGCGCAGGCATCATCCGAACAGAGCGAAGGAGACGGGGAAACCCCGGCATACCCATCTCCTCGAGTGAAACTCACCACATATACGGTCCAGCCGGGCGACACACTGACCGCCATCGCCGCGAAGTTCAACACGTCAACCGCTTCCATCGCGTATATTAACGGTCTAACGTCTCCTGATCGGATCAGCGCAGGCATGGATCTATCCGTGATCGAAAACGCCTCCGGGATTGTGGTCAAAGTCTCCCAAGGGGATACTTTGTGGGATATCTCCAGGCGCTACGGGGTCTCAATACCGGAGATAGCCCAGGCAAACAACCTGGACGTCTCCGAAGTCCTGAAGGTCGGTACAACACTTATCCTTCCTGGCGCTCCCCTCCGGTCGGTCCCCTCCGTATCCAGGTCCTCTTCTTTCAGATGGCCCATCCAGGGGTCTCTCACGAGTACCTACGGGTGGCGCACCCATCCAATGTCAGGGCAAGAAACCTTCCACGACGGGCTGGATATAGCGGCAAGCACAGGTACTCCCATCGGGGCCGCGGCGGGAGGAACGGTTAAGTTCGCAGGATGGTCGGGCGGCTACGGAAGGCTCGTGGTCATTGACCACGGTGACGGCCTTGAGACCAGATACGGGCATATGTCCTCGATAGGAGTATCAACGGGGCAAGTTGTGTCGGCCGGAGAGATCATAGGCTACGTAGGGCAATCGGGTGACGCCACAGGGCCTCACGTCCACTTCGAAATAAGAAAAAACGGGAAGACTCTTGACCCCCGTGATTATCTGCCCTGAGACGGGCTTCTCATCAGGTCTTAGATGGCCCGTTTTCAGAGTGGACCACTTTTGTTGAGACATCACTTCAGATGAAATACTTAACCGCCAGAAGGAGAGCCGCGCCCGGGATCCCCAGAACTCCAATGGTTATGGCTGAAACCAGGTTCATCCCGATGTGAAAATCCACGAAGTTTCCTATCACGTTCACCGCCCACAGCACGACAAAGGCCACTCCCGACCTGAGGACGATCTTTCCGAGCCCCGCTATTGGCCTGGACAAAGCCTTAATAAGGTAAAAGGCAACAATAAGGAGAACCCCGGCTCCCAGGACTGTGTTCAAATCCATGGTTATCCCTCCGGCAAATCCGTATGAAGGAACACCGGGGGTTATTACATGAACTGCGTCGAGGATTCCCGTACCTTCTTGAGGAAATAGGAGTATTTCTTGCGGGCTGCCTGCATGAGGTATATTGCTTCGTCTATGATCTCAGGCTCAACGGCTTCGGAAAAACACGATTGGGCCACTTCGTACTCGTTTCTGGCTTGGTTCAGTGCCGTTAGGTAGTCCTGCGTTTCTTTGTCACCCGACGCACTTGAACGAGCTCTCCGAAACAGCATCCTAGGTGAATCGCCTCCATGCTTCATGTCTACTCTGCTCCCAAGCGAAATGTCACTCAGAAGTATAAACACGGCATGGTAAATTAATACAGGAGCGGCGGTAAGGCCCATAAGCGATCGTCTTAGGCCATTTCTCTCCTCGCCTCAAGTGACTTGGAGATCGTCACTTCGTCGGCATAGTCCAGATCGGCGCCGAAGGGAAGGCCTCTGGCCAGGCGCGTCACTTTGACCCCTAGGGGTTTCAGTGCTTTGGCCAAGTAGAGGGCTGTCGTCTCGCCGTCAACATCCGGGTTTGTCGCGAGGATGATCTCCTTGACCCCCGGGGAAGAAGCCCTTTTCAGAAGCTCCTCGACTTGCAGCTCTTCCGGCCCGATCCCCTTAAGCGGCTCAATGTAGCCGTGCAGGACGTGATAAAGGCCGCGGAACGCCCCGGCGCGTTCAATGGCCAGGACATCTTTGGGGTAGGCGACCACGCAGATGACGGAAGGATCGCGGCGGGAGTCCTGGCAGATCCCACAAGGGTCTTGGTCGGTGAGATTTCCGCAGACGGAACAGTAGCCGATCTTGTCTCTGGCCTCAATCAGAGATGAGATAAGACGGTTTATGGACTCTTTCCCCGAGACCACCAGGTGGAACGCCAGCCGTTGGGCCGTCTTCGGGCCGACGCCGGGGAGCTTCCTGAGTTCCTCCACGAGCTCGTGGATTGCTTCCGGAAGGTGGGACATGGTTACATCTTAAAGGGCAGGCCGGCGCTGCCGGTCACCCGCGCCATCTCTTGGTCGGCAGTCTCGCGCGCTTTAGTCATCGCAGCATTTACGGCGGCCACCACGAGGTCCTGGAGCATCTCCACGTCATCGGGGTCTACGACTTCCGGCTGGATCTCAATGGACTTCAGCTCTAGGCCGCAGGTCACGACAGCCTTTACCATTCCTCCTCCGGCGGAACCCTCCACCGTCCGCGATGCGAGTTCTTCCTGAACTCGGGCCATCTCGGACTGGAGTTTCTGTGCTTCCCTCATGAGCTTCTGCATGTCAAAACCGCCCGGACCGGGGAATCTCGGCATGTCATTCTCCTCCTCAAAGACCTTGGAACTTGCGGCCTCTATTCTCGCGAAACGATTTTTCCATCTAATATAGTTATTGCAGCTCTAACTAGGGGATGCAATTCTTCCTCCCCTGATATGCTGCCGCCCTCATGCCCGTTCCCGCCGGACCCACCTCTGTGGCTAAGGTCGCTCGTTTCAACATCAATCTCGAACCGTTTTCCGGTGAGTTTGTAGAGTCCGACTTCGACCAGGCGCTTGTTCTCCTTGACCATTATCTGTTCCATGTGGGTCATGTAGCCCTTGGGATAGGAAAGGACAAGCGTCTTGCCTCCCTCAACCCTTGAAGGACTGGCCTGGAGGAGGTAGGCGTGCACCTTCACTCTCTTGCTCCTGAAAAGGGCTTCCATGAGCCTCGGCCAAGCGGCTTTAGCTATCTCAGCAAGCTCCTCGTTGGAGAGTGACTTCTCCTCTCCGGGCGAGGGATCTGCCACAAGGACAGGTTCCTCGGCGCCCTGGCCGGCTCCCGTCGGGGAAGCGGGAGATGCGATACCGTCACGGGATGCCGGTTGGACCGAACCTACCTCAGAACGCTCCGTCTCAGGGATTGCCGGCGCAGGGGCCGCATGCGCGCGGCTTTCGGCCGGAGAGCCCGGACCGCCGGAAGCCGAAGCGCTAGCCGGTCCCGTGACTACGGGTTGGAAGATGGGTGCGTCTGAAGGAATGGTATTGCCCGGAAATAGCCTCACGGGAAGCGCTTCGTCGCCCATAAACAGGCCGAGTAGGGCCACCTCGAGCGCCAGCCTGGGGTCGTCTTGGGTCTTGATGGTCTGGGCCGCTTTCGATACTGCCTCAAGCACGCCTATGAGCAGGGGCGTAGAAAACGTACGCGCCAGTGAGATCATGCTGTCTGCTTCGTCTTGGGGGCGCCCCAGCTCCGAAGGCTTAGCGCCCGAACGGAGGAGCAACATGTCCCGAGCGTACATCCCGATCTCCTGGCATAGCTCGCCCATGTCCTTGCCCCTGTCGGAAGAGTCCCGGGTTACGTCCAAGATGGTTTGGACATCTCTCTGAGCGATGGCCCTAAAGAGCCGCTGCATAGTCTCGGTTGACGTCTCCCCGAGTATTTCCCGGACATCATCCTCGGTAAGGGTTGTCCCCCCGTAGGTCAAGCAGAGGTCCAAAATGGATAGCGCGTCGCGCATCGAACCTTGGCCCGCCCGGGCGATAAGCCTGAGGGCCGCCGGCTCCCAAGTCACGGGCTTTCCCGAGACGGTCGTGGACCCGAGGATCTTCTGCATCTGGGTTTCGATGTCGGAGACCGTTAGTCGCCTGAAGTCAAGTCGCTGGCACCGGGAAGTTATCGTAACCGGGATCTTGTGGGGAGCCGTTGTCGCCATGATGAAAATCACATGCTCGGGGGGTTCCTCAAGTGTCTTGAGGAGAGCGTTGAAAGCCTCCTGAGTGAGCATGTGGACTTCGTCGATTATGTACACTTTGTAGCCACCCATCACCGGAACATACCGTACTGCCTCGCGCAGGCTGCGCATCTCGTCTATCCCGCGGTTGGATGCGGCGTCTATCTCTATCACATCCACCGTGCTCCCATCGGCTATGGAGACGCACGAAAGGCACGCATTGCACGGTTCCGCGCCGGACCTGTTGTTACAGTTGACTGCTTTAGCCAGGAGACGGGCTACGGTGGTCTTGCCGGTACCTCGAGGGCCTGCGAAGAGATAGGCGTGGGATACTTTGTTAGAAGTAAGTGCGTTCTTCAGGATACGGATAACGGCTTTTTGGTCTACGACGTCCTCCCACCGGGACGGTCGCCACACGCGGTACAGGGCTACGTATGACATCACGGGTCCCCCTCTCGCCGCGCCAAAATACCGAAGGCCGTGCACCGGTCTCCGACCGTTCTCCCCAGGCGGTCCCAGCGTAGCTTGCTCCGACCAGGAACCCCTGCGGCACATGAGAGAGATCGCTTACCGTTGCTTCCTCCCGGACCTGGCGGGGTTCACGAGTTCCCATTGCGCAGGACCCGGCCCTCAACGCCGCTCGCGCCGGCCAGACCCTAAAAAGAAACGACCTCGGACAGGCATCAACCCCGCTATAGCGGATTGCGGGTTACAGGGCACCGCTACCTCCCCGTCTAGCACGGCCAAACTTGTCGTGGCGGAGGGGGTGGGATTTGAACCCACGAGACGGTTACCCGTCTACACGCTCTCCAGGCGTGCTCCTTCGGCCACTCGGACACCCCTCCGCGCCCTCAAAAACGAAAACGAGTTTTCAATTTAGCCTAAAGTGTGGCGGAGGGGGTGGGATTCGAACCCACGAGGCGCTCTTAACGCCTACTCGCTTTCGAGGCGAGCACGATCAACCGCTCCGACACCCCTCCGGGTTCAGCCTCCGGACGCCTTACCGCCCCGGAGCTCTCGAAAAAACGCCTCCAAGAGGGAAGCGCATTCTTCTTCCATTATACCGGTCTCTACTTCGAGTCGGTGATTGAGCCTCTCGTCGCGGACCAGGTCCACGAGCGAGCCACAAGCCCCCGTCTTCGGGTCCCTTGCCCCTATGACGAGTCGGGGGATTCGCGCCATCACGATGGCGCCGGCACACATCGGACACGGCTCGAGCGTCGAGTACATCACGGCACCCAGAATGCGCCACGACCCCTCGTGCTCGGCCGCCTGGCGTATGGCCATCATCTCCGCATGGGCCGTCGGGTCCTGGAGAGTTTCTTTGAGATTGTGCCCTCTCCCGATCACCTTGTCGCCCTTCATTATGACTGCGCCTACCGGCACCTCGCCTAAGGCGTAAGCCTTCTTGGCTTCCAGTAGGGCGAGCGACATGCCCAGCAAATCACGTTCCGGCCCGTCCATGCGCCGATTCCCCAAAGATCTGCGAAAATCGATGGTGCGCCCGGGAGGACTCGAACCTCCGGCAGACGGGGATTAGGAATCCCCCGCTCTATCCGCCTGAGCTACGGGCGCACGTTACCTGGTGCGCCGGGCGGGACTCGAACCCACAGCCTACAGATCCGTAGTCTGTCGCTCTATCCAATTGAGCTACCGGCGCATCTACCCAAATAAGTGGCGGAGAGGGAGGGATTCGAACCCTCGAAGGAGGTTTCCCCCCTTAACGGTTTAGCAAACCGTCGCCCTCGGCCGACTAGGCGACCTCTCCGCAAAC